>JBGTFI010000158.1:0-5189 GCA_041747335.1 Phycisphaeraceae bacterium
CGATCGCCACGGCCTGAACGTCCGCCACCGCGGCGACGGGGATGAATCGTCCGTGCTGATCGAGCGTCCGGAGGTAGATGCGAATGACGTTCCCTGCCTGATCTCCGGAAGCCCGCACGACCCCGGTGTACCGTCCAAAGGTCAGCCGCGCCAGGCGCGGCGCCTCGGCGGCGGAAAGGCCGGGCGGGCGGGGGCCGGCCTGCGTCTCGATCCGTTGACGGAGTACGGTCAATTCGCCGTCAAGGTTGCGCTGCGCCTGCTCGAGCGATGCGACCTGCTTGAGCAGTTCATTGCGCTCGCGGCGAAGAGCGTCGTTCTCGTTGAAGAACTCGGGCGTCGTCGTCACGTCCCGCCCGCACCCGGCAAGAGCCAGCAGTCCGGTCAGGGCGAGCAGGAAAACTCCCGATCGGGTGGCATGGGCAAGGCTCTGCCTGCCCGTGCGGGAATGTGGACGCGCCCGGCTCACTCGTCATCCTTTTCACCCTGAGTGCTGTGGGGGATGGACTGGAGGATCTTGTCCGCGCACCCGTACTCGATCGCCTCCTGAGCGTCGAGCCACTTGTCGCGTTCGCAGTCGGCGGCGACGGTGTCGTAGTCCTTGCCGGTGTGGCGGCTGATGATGTCGTAAAGGCGCTTGCGGGTGCGGAGCATTTCCTTGGCCTGGATGCCCAGGTCGGTGGCGGGGCCTTCCATGACGCCGCCGATGAGCGGCTGATGGAGCAGCACGCGGCTGTTGGTCAGCACGAACCGCTTGCCCGCGTGACCCGCCAGCAGCAGCAGCGCCCCCATCGACGCGGCCATGCCCACACAGTAGGTGGCGACTTCCGGGCGGATGTACTGCATGGTGTCATAGACCCCCAGCCCGGCGCTGACCGAACCACCGGGGGAGTTGACGTACAGGTGGATGTCGGACTTGGGGTCTTCGTTGGAGAGAAACAGAAGCTGCGCGATGATGAGGTTGGCCGATTCATCCGTCACCGGTCCGCCCATGAAGATCACGCGATCCTTGAGGAGGCGGGAGTAGATGTCGTAGGCGCGTTCACCGCGGCCGGTCTTTTCGATCACCATCGGAATCAGGGTCATGGGTGGCTCCTTCCAGGTTCGACCGTGCTATGATGGGCGGGATTGTAGCAAACCGCCCGCCGCCAGCCGAACGCCCGCCTCCCCCACCATGCCCGCCGCTCAAGCCTTACCCGCTTCCGCACCCTCCCCCGCACTGGCGCTGGGAACCTGGACGCTTTGGCGACGTGAGATGGTGCGATTCTTTCGACAGCGCAACCGCGTGATCGGGGCGCTGGCGACGCCGCTGGTGTTCTGGCTGCTGCTGGGCGCGGGGTTGAACAACATCTTTCGCGCGGCGGGGGTCGGCACCGCCTCGGAAGGGGTCGGCGCGACGCCCGCGGGCTACCTCGAATACTTCTATCCCGGGACGATCCTGCTCATGGTCCTGTTCACGGCGATCTTCTCGACGATCTCAGTCATCGAGGACCGTCGGGAGGGGTTCCTCCAGGGTATCCTCGTGTCGCCCGCGCCGCGCGCGGCGATCGTCCTGGGCAAGGTGCTGGGTGGCGCGAGCATCGCGGCGATCCAGGGGGTGCTGATGCTGATGCTGTGGCCGCTGCTGGGCCCGATGCCGGGGGCACCGGGGTTGGCGGCGGCCGTGGGCGTGATGTTTGTGGTGGGCATGGGGCTGACGGCCCTGGGGCTGTGCATCGCCTGGCCGATGGATTCGACGGCCGGTTATCACGCGGTGATGAACCTGCTGCTGATGCCCATGTGGTTCCTCAGCGGAGCGGTGTTCCCGATCAGCGAAGCGCCGCCGTGGCTGCGGGCGGTGTGCTGGATCAATCCGCTGAGCTACGGGCAGGCGGCCTTTTCCCACGCGATGACCGGCGGGCGCATCGCCACCGGCGCGCCGGTGGGGCCGTGGATCGCCCTGGCGGTGACCGTTGGGTTTACGGCGCTGATGCTGGTCGCAGCGGTGCGGCTGGTCGAACGTCGCCGGGGATGAGACGAGTGGGATGAACGGACGCCCTTTTCAGAACCTGCTGGTGGTGCTGCTGGCGATCGCCTCGCTGGCGACGACCGTTCTGCTCGTGCTGACGGTGATTCGTCGTAACCAGTCGCCCGCCCCCCCGACGCAGGCGCTCTCGCCCGCACAGGATCTGCGCCTCGCACTTCCCGATTTCGAGCTTACCGAGCGTTCGGGGGAGACGGTGACGCTCGATTCACTCAAAGGCAGGGTCTGGATCGCCAACTTCATCTTCACCCGCTGCGCCGGCCCGTGCCCGCTGGTGTCGGCGGCGATGGCGAAGCTTCAAAAGGATCTCGAGAACCACCCCCGGCGCGATGACATCGTTCTGGTGACCTTCACGGTGGATCCCACCTACGATACGCCGCAGGTGCTGCGCGACTACGCCGCGGGCTTCGCCGCCGACGCGGCCAAATGGCTGTTCCTGACCGGCGACCGCGAGGTGATGTGGCGTCTGGTCGAAGACGGCTTCAAGCTGCCGGTCTTCGACAACGCGGACGATCCGCTCATGCCCATCGGGCACAGCCTCAAGTTCGTGCTGGTTGATCAGCGGGGCGACATCCGCGGCTACTTCCATGGCGTTCCCCAGCAACTGCCCGACGGCACGACGCTCCCCCACGAACGCGACGCCCTGCTCGCGGCAGTGAACCACCTGCTGAGCGAACCGTAACGCCGCCCGCATTCGAACATAAGTCGCTGTCTCCATGTCCCACCTTCCCGCCATCAACGCCGGCCTGAACGGACTGTGTACGATCCTTCTGATCGTGGGGCTGGTGCTTGTCAAGCGCAGGCGGATCGATGCGCACCGGCGGGTGATGCTGTCGGCTTTCGGGCTGTCGGCTGTGTTCCTGGCGCTGTACGTGACCGATAAGCTCTGGAAGCGCTACGCCTACGGCGAGATGCACACGAGTTTCAACGGGGAGGGCGTGGCGCGGACGGCGTATTTTCTGATCCTTTTTTCGCACCTGGTGCTGGCGATGGCGGTTCCGGTGCTGGCGATCGTGCTGATCCGCCTGGGGCTGACCGGGCGCTTTGAGCGCCACCGCCGCATCGCCCGATACGCCTGGCCGATCTGGATGTACGTCTCCATCACGGGGGTGGTGATCTACCTGATGCTCTACCACTTCAACCCGCCGGTGGTGAAGTAGCGCCCCCGACCGTCCGAAGAACTGACGCGGGGGCGCGGCGTCTTTGCCGCGCGTTATCGGTCGCGCGGACTGGAAGACGAGTAGACCGCATGGGCGTGGACATCTCCAACGACCTCGACGTGCTGTTCGGCGACAGCGAGCTTCCCGGCGATCCGACGGGCGGGTTGGCGTCCCTCGCGGAGATGCTCGAGCGAGTCAGGCCCCGGCTGCTCGTGCTGCTGGGCGGGGACGGAGCCTTGCTGGGAACCTGGCAGGGCGACGCGGGCATCACCGCCGAACGCGCTCACCGCCTGGCGCATCGACACCTCAGATCGCGAGGCCCGGCGAAGGAAACGGACGACGCCCCGTGGTGTGCCGTGCGCGAACCCGACGATGGGGAGTGCGCGTTCGTGGTTCGGGGTGCGCGGTCGGAGGAACCCTCCGGACCGTCCGCGGGAACACTCATCGGCCTGGCACCGGAGGGAACCGAGCCGGTGGATCTCACCCCCCCCACCGACCTGGTGGCACTGCGCATCGCCATCGACCTGGCGGTTCAACTGGCCCGCGCCGATGCCGATCGCCGCGGCAGCGAGATCCGCAACCGCCACCTCCAGGCCGAGCAGGACACCCTCAAGCGCTCGTACGCGCAGATCATGTCCAACGCGCTGGAAGAGCGCGAGCAGCGTCTGCGCGAGCAGCGCGAGTACATGGTCCACCTTGAGAAGGAAGTTTCACGGCGGTCATCCGACCTGCGCGACGCCCTCGAGCGGGCGAACTCCGCGAACCACACCAAGAGCGAGTTCCTGGCGAACATGAGCCACGAGATCCGCACGCCGATGACCGCGATCCTCGGTTACACGGACCTCCTGATCGAGGAATCCTGGGGCAGGCCCAAGTCGCTTGAGTGGCTTTACATCGTCCGGCGCAACGGGCAGCACCTGCTGGAGATCATCAACGACATTCTCGACATCTCGAAGATCGAGGCCGGGAAGCTCCAGGTCGAAACCGTCCGCTTCTCGCCCGCGCAGCTTCTTGGGGAAGTGGTGGACCTGATCCGGTCGCGTGCGATCGAGAAGGGCCTGGAACTCACCGCCGAGTGCGATGGGCCTGTCCCCGAAACCATCGAGAGCGATCCGACGCGCCTCAAGCAGATTCTCGTGAACCTGGTGGGCAACGCCGTGAAGTTCACCCAGCAGGGGTGCATCCGGGTGGTGCTTCGACTGCTGCCGGGCGGCCCCGCGACGCAGGGCGCGCGGACGGTGCCGCGGCTTGCCTTCGAGGTCGTGGATTCGGGCATTGGGATGACGCACGAGCAGACGTCCCGGTTGTTCAAGCCCTTTTCCCAGGCGGATTCCTCCACCACGCGCAAGTTCGGCGGGACGGGGCTGGGGCTGGCGATCTCCAAGCGGCTTTCGCAGATGCTCGGCGGCGACATTCTCGTGCGCAGCACGCCCGATGTCGGAAGCACCTTCACGCTGACGATCGATCCCGGAAAGCTCGAGGGGGTGGGCATGGTGGAGGCGCCACCGGCGGCCGACCTTCTCCCGCCGCGTCCGACCCCGCTGATCGGCGGAGCGAAACTCGACGGGAAACGCGTGCTGCTGGCGGAGGACGGTCTGGACAACCAGCGCCTGATCACCATGATCCTCGAGCGCGCCGGGGCGAGCGTCGTCATCGCCGAGAACGGGCGCATCGCGTGCGAACGCATTGAACAGGCGGCGGCGAAGAAAGAACCCTTCGATCTGGTCCTCATGGACATGCAGATGCCCGAGATGGACGGATACACCGCCACCTCGCGCCTGCGCCACATGGGATACAACCTGCCGATCGTCGCGCTGACCGCGCACGCGATGTCGGGCGATCGCGAGAAATGCCTCGATGCCGGATGCACCGACTACGCGACCAAGCCCATCGACGTCCGCAAACTACTGAATCTGCTGGTGACGCACGCGGCGCCCGGCCAGGCAGCCGGCGCGGACGAGCAACGGGTGGCGAACGACGACGCGGTGGTCCAGCCGGGTGCCGCGGAG
>JBGTFI010000159.1:0-16517 GCA_041747335.1 Phycisphaeraceae bacterium
TCGGTTACGCCGCCGCTTACGGCGTCGCCGCCGGACCCGTCGCGACACCCTGGATGCCCGGCCTGCGTCTTGATCTGGCGCTCAACGCCGATCAGCTCGGACTCTTCTTCGCCCTGCTGGTCAGTTCGATCGGCGCGCTCATCGTCCTTTACGCGCGCGGTTACTTCGGCCCGGACCGCGACAGCCTCTACCGCTTCTATCCCACCCTCCTGCTCTTCATGACCGCCATGCTCGGCGTGGCGCTGGCCGACAGCTTCATGCTCATGCTCCTGTTCTGGGAACTCACCTCCGTCAGCTCCTTCCTGCTCATCGGATGGGAGCGCGACGACCCCTCGGCCGTACGCAAGGCCATGCAGGCCTTCGTCACCACCGCCGCGGGCGGGCTGGCGCTCATGGCCGGACTCATCCTCCTGGGCGCGCACACCGGCGCGTGGGAGTTCTCATCCCTCCTGGCGCTCAGTGAAGCCGGCGCGCTCCGCCCCGACACGCTCACAACCACTGCATTTGTCCTCATCTTCGCAGGCGCCGCCGCCAAGAGCGCCCAGTTCCCGCTGCACTTCTGGCTTCCCGGGGCGATGGCCGCCCCCACGCCGGTGAGCGCTTACCTCCACTCGGCGACCATGGTCAAGGCGGGCGTCTACCTCACCGGCCGGCTCTGGCCGATGCTCGCCGTGGTTCTGCCCCTCTGGCCGAAGCTGATCGTCCCGCTGGGGGCGATCACCATGGTCTACGGCGCGTTCATCGCGCTGCAGAAGACCGACCTCAAGCAGATCTTCGCCTACACCACCGTCAGCCAGCTCGGTCTGCTCATGGCTATGTTCGGCCTGGGCGCGTTCAGCTACGCCGCCCACGGCGACCATGCGGAACCCAACCTCATCTGGCCCGTCACCCAGATCCTCAACCACGCCCTCTACAAAGCCCCCCTCTTCATCCTCGCAGGCGCGATAGGGCACATCGCCTCGCGACAGCTCCCCGAGCTGCGCGGGTTCTTCCATCGCGGAAAAACCGAGCGCACCATGACTATCGTGCTGCTGCTGGCTGCCTATGCGCTGGCCGCCGGACCGCTCACCGTCAGCTTCGTCGCCAAGGAGTTTTTCTTCTACCAGATCTGGCACGGCTACGAGGCCACGCACAACCCCTGGTTCTTCGCCCTCATCGCCGCGGGCATCGCCACCGGCATGTTCAATGTGGCCATCTTCATCAGGCTGGCGACAACCCTGCTCGATCGCCGCCAGCCCGAAACGCAACACGATCCGCATCACGCGCATGGCGTCCACGCCGAGCACCCCCACGAGACCGGCCTGTGGCCGGCCATGCTCTGGCTTCCGGCCGCGGCCATCATCGCTTTCCAGTACGTGGGCGGCTTCGCCCCGCCGGTCTTCGAAGCCCTCTTCGGCTGGCTGGAGTTCGGAAAGTTCTACGAACCCCACCTCCCCGGTTTCTGGACCGCCCTCGCTCATCCCGGTGTTCCCCTGGCCATGAGCGCCGCGGCCATCGCCCTGGGCATCCTGCTCGGCTTCGGGAATAAGCTCCGCGGCGTTTACAACGACCCGTTCGACCAGACCTACAACGCCTTTTACCACGGCGTCACGAAGCAGCTCGGCCCCCGCGCCTTCGGCCTCATTCAGCGCGGCAACTTCCGCTTCTACACCGCGGCCGTCTGCCTGGCGATTGTCGGGCTGTTCGTCTGGACCTGGTGGCTGACGCCCTGGTCTCTCCTGCCCAGCGCCCGCGCCGCCGGTCAGTTCCAGGAGTTCCTCAGCGCCGGCGACATGCTCCCCGGATACGTTGTCGGCGGGCTGATCTGCCTCACCGCCCTGCTCATGCCCTTCGTCACCCACCGCGCCAGCCGCGTACTCATCCTCGGCTCGTGCGGATTTGCCGTCACCGCACTCTACTACCTCTACGGCGCGCCGGACCTGGCGCTGACGCAGATCAGCATCGAGATCGTCTCCCTCATCCTCTTTCTCCTGGTCCTCAGCCTGCTCCCCAAGCAGCGCATCTTTGACGGCGGCTTCACCCTGACGCGCGCGGCCATCGCGCTGTCCGTCGGCGCCGTCATGGCATACGTCACCCTCCTGAGCGCCACCGCCGACCGACCCCCGCTCGCCGCCACCTACGCCGATGCACGCGGCCACCGCGTCCCCTACGCCCACCTGGGCGAGTTCTTCCTGCGCAACAGCCATCACGGCGTCGACACCCTGGCCATGGATCGCCGACCGCCCAACACCGTCGATCGCGGCCAGGCGCACGCCACAGGATTCGGCGTCGCCGGACACGGCGATCACGGCGATCATGCCGTCTCCCACGACGAATCCCAGCGGGCATCCCTCCTCTTCCCCCCTTCCGTGATTCACAAGGGCGGAGGCGGCGAGAACGTCGTCAACGTCATCCTCGTCGACTTCCGCGGCTTTGACACCCTGGGCGAGATCACCGTCCTGGCGCTCGCGGCCATGGGTGTCTGGACCCTCCTCCGCACCCGCCCGGGCGCGAGATCCCCACGTGAACGCATCCTTGAGGCTTCCTCCAGCCGCGCCGCGTGCGCACTCAACATCGAGCTGCCGCCCCCCACCGGCCACCCCGACGCCGAAGACCGCGCCCTCGAACGGGCGCGACGTGAAAGCGGGGCCACACCATGAACACCATCATCCTCCGCGTCGCGGCGCGCTTTCTCGTGCCGCTTGCGCTGCTGTTTGCCATGTTCATCTACTTCAAGGGCCACCAGACCCCCGGCGGCGGTTTCGTCGCCGGACTCGTCGCCGCGGTGGCGCTCATTCTTCACCGCATGGCCCACGGCGGCGTGAGCATGAACCGCCTGCTCCCTGCGCCCGAACGCGTGTTCATCGCCATCGGGTTGCTCCTGGCGCTCGGAACCGGCTTCGCGCCGCTCCTGCTGGGTTTGCCATTCTTCACCTCCAACTACGGCTATCTCCCCCTGCCGGGGTCGCCCGAAGGCTTCGAGTGGGCCACCGTCATGGTCTTTGATCTGGGCGTCTTGCTCGTCGTCACCGGGGTGGTCGTGGGCATGATCAACACCCTCTGCACCCAGCTCGAAGACTGGGGCAGCGGACTGACCACCGAGTCTTCCCGCGCCGCCCGCGTTTCATCGAAGGAGGCCGCCTGATGACCGTACTCACCTCGCTTGTCGTGGGCGTCATCTTCGCCTCCGCCGTCTTCCTCATGCTCGGCCGCGAACTCAAGGGCATCTGCATGGGCGTCTTTCTGCTGGGCCACGGCGCGAACCTCGCCATCATCGCCGTCAGCGGGTCGCCGCTGGGCCTGCTGCCCCCGGTCCTGTCGCTCTCGGACAACCTCGCCCACTTCGCCGATCCCCTGCCCCAGGCGCTCATCCTCACCGCCATCGTCATCGGCTTCGCGGTGCAGGCGTTCCTCCTGACGCTCCTGGTCGTCACCTGGCGGCGAAGCGATACCCTCGATATCGATCTGCTGGGCAAGGAGGCCGCATGAACCCCCACCTGATCGTCCTGTTCATCGCCGTGCCCCTCGTCGCCGGCATCGGCGCGCTGCTGCTGCACGGCCGGCGCTCCACCCAGCGCCTCTGGGGCGTGGGCATGCTCGGCGTCAACGTCGCCGTCGCCGTCTGGGGGCTGGGCACGGTCCTGAGCGAACCCGGCGGAACCCTCCTCGTCAGTCAGATGGGCAACTGGCCGGCGCCCTTCGGCATCACCATCGTCCTCGATCCCCTGGCCGCCCTCATGCTCGCCATCGAGTCCGTGGTCTGCCTGGCCGTCTTCCTGTACTGCCTGCATCACCTGCCCGACCGCTTCGCCGGCGGGTTCTTTCAGCCTCTCTTTCACCTGCTGATGCTCGGCGTGCAGTGGAGCTTCCTCACCGCTGACCTCTTCAACCTCTTCGTCGCCTTCGAGATCATGCTCATGGCCTCCTACGCCATGTTCGTTCTCGGAACCACCCGCGAGCAGATGCGACAGGCCTACAAGTACGTCCTGCTCAACCTCATCGGCTCAACCCTCTTCGTCACCTGCGCGGGGCTTCTCTACGGCCAGCTCGGCACGCTCAACATGGCCGACATCACCCGCATCGCCATGACCGGCAACCTGCCCGCCACCGCCGTGCCCGTCATCGCCCTGCTTCTGCTGGTCTTCGGCGGCAAGACCGCCATCTTCCCCCTCTGGTTCTGGCTCCCCGACGCCTATCACACCATGCCCGCCCCCGTCGGCGGCCTTTTCGCCGGCCTGCTGACCAAGGTCGGCGCGTACGTCATGATCCGCGTCTTCGTCATGATGTTCGGGCAGGCGGACGTGGCCATCGCCGTCCTCAAACCCATCATCCTCTTCTCCGCGATCGTCACCATGTTCGTCGGCGTGCTGGGGGCGGTCTCCATGCACACCGTCCGACGCATCCTTTCGATCCACATCATCTCCCAGGTCGGGTACATGATCGCCGGCGTCGCCCTGGGCATCGGGGCGGTGGGCAGCCTCACCGGGCAGGAGGCGATCACCGCCAAAGAACTCGCCGTCGCCGGCGCGATCTTCTTCATCCTTCACAACATGGCCGTCAAGTGCTGCCTGTTCCTCTGCGCGGGGCTGATCGCCGAGCACGCCGGAAGCGATGACCTCGAAAAGATCGGCGGGCTGCTCCGCCGCGCCCCCTGGCTGGCGACGCTCTTCCTCCTGGCCGCCCTCTCCCTCGCCGGCCTGCCCCCGCTGTCGGGCTTCTTCGGAAAGTTCATCCTCATCGAACAGGGCTGGCGGCAGCAGCAGTTCGCCCTCACCGGCTTCATGGTCGCCACCAGCCTGCTCACCCTCCTCTCCATGCTCAAGATCTGGAGCTACGGTTTCTGGTCCCCCGCAAAGGGTACGCACGTGGATGTCCCCGAAACCCGCCCCGCCACCTACGGCGGCGTCGCGGCCGTCGCCGTGCTCGTCGCGCTCGCGCTCACCATGGGCCTGGGCGCTCAGCGATACTTCGACGCCTCCCGCGTCGCCGCGCGCATGATCGTCGATCCCTCCCGGTACGTGACTGCCATTCTGGGCGATGACGCCCTGCCCGCGCCCCGTTCCGTCCCCGCACCCGTCTTCGCGGAGGCAAACCGATGAACATCACGGCCCTTTTCCTGGTCAATCTGCTCTTCGCCATCCTCTGGATGCTCCTCTGGGGCTCGTTCGATCTCTACACCCTCGCCGCCGGCTTCGTGCTGGGCTACCTCATGCTCGCGCTGGTCTCCCCCGCCACGCCCCAGGGCAAGGCGTACACCGCCAAGGTGCTCAAGCTCCTCTCCTTCACCGGCTACTTCTTCAAGATCCTCATCCAGTCCAACCTTCAGGTCGCGCGCGAAGTCATCACCCCGGGCTTCTCCATGTCCCCACGCTTCATCCGCTTCCCCGTGGCGGGCCTGACCGACTTCCAGCTCACCAGCTTCGCCAACACCATCAGCCTCACCCCCGGAACCCTCAGCGTCGATGTCTCGCCGGACGGATCATCCCTCTACGTCCACTGCATGTACGCGAAGGATCCGAAGCAGGCGACGGACGACCTGCAATCGCTGCTCGACCGCATGAGGAAGGAGTTCTTCGCATGAACACCGCCATCGCCGGTTTGACCGTGCTCGGCTCAACGTTCACCCGGTCGCTCGTCGGGTACGCCGTGGACCTGGGCCTGCTCGTGCTCGCGGTCGGGATGCTGCTGTGCCTCTACCACCTGCTCAAAGGCCCGCACATGGCCGACCGGGCGCTGGCCGCCGACACGCTCGCCATCCACCTCATCGGCCTGGTGCTGCTGGTTTCCATCCGCTCGCAGGTGCTGGTGTTCCTGGATGGCATCCTCGTCCTGAGCCTGCTGAGCTTCGCCGGAACCGTCGCCGCCGCGCAGTACATCGCCCGCCCCCACGCCATCACCAAACCTCAGCCAGACTCCGAAGGCCTCACCCCATGACCTCCACCAATACGACATTCCTCGACCTGGCGACGGTCTTCTTTCTCCTCACGGGGCTGTTCTTCATGTTCGTAGGAGCGTTGGGCATCGTCCGCCTGCCGGACCTCTACCACCGCATGCACGCCGCCACCAAGAGCGTGACTCTGGGCATCACCGGCCTGCTGATCGCCGCCGCGCTCGCGCTTTCGCTGATCGAAGGCGCCAGCCACACCGCCATTGCTACCCGCGTCGTCCTGGTCATCCTCTTCCAGTTCATCGCCAACCCCGTCGGCGCCCACCTGCTCGCCAAAGCCGCCCACCAGACCGGCTGCCAACCCTGGTCCGGCACGCTCAGCGACGACTTCGATAAAGACCGCCCCTGAGCAACCCGATGCCCCGCGTGCCACTGGCGGCTTGCCCGCCAGTGTCGGATGCCATGCCCTCGCGAGCTGTCCTGTTCGGGGACATCGGTGGCGCATGGGGCCGACCCCAGCGAATCAAACCCCGCCCCTCCAATCCCGCCAACTTTCCATTTTCCCAACTTGACGTGCGTTCCCATGCGGCTATGATCCGGGTCTACTGGATGCGGGGTAGAGCAGTCTGGTAGCTCGTCGGGCTCATAACCCGGAGGTCGCTGGTTCGAATCCAGCCCCCGCTATTGCCAGGCCGGTTGCAAAGCCACCCGGCCCCACGGTTCACGCAGAACGCCGACGCCCCAAGCGTCGGCGTTTTCGTTTTGTCCGCAGGGGTTGGTGAAAGGCGCCGATTCGGGCCGTGTCTCCGATCGCCCACCAGAGATAGCCACCCCGCTCACCCCTCGCGCCGGCTCGGCCCGATTTCGCCCAAAGTCTCTGCGAGTCTCTCTCGACCCCCCTGCCTGGGTTATGGGGTGGTTGTCTCTGCTTAGCGCGCGCAACGACGGCGTTACGATCTCGATCTTGGGCCAACCCCCTTCCAGCGGTGATGACCACGTTCGACGGCATAGGTAACCCCTGACGGCGACTCGCATCAGGCGGGCTCCGTCAGGAGCAGCCCATGGTCTCGACCCGCAATCCCGAAACGATGACCGAGCCCGAGCGTCAGCAGGAGGTCGCATCGCTGCTGGCGGCTGCGCTGGTTCGTCGCATCCGCCAGGTCCGGGCCATTACTTCAGGCCAAAAAGAAGCCCTTGATTTTTCCTCGGAATCGAGGCTCAGTGTGGCTCAACCGCCCACGGGTTAGCGGCGGCGTCTCGAACCCCGCACCTTCAAGGAGCCACATGACGACTGGCATCACCCACGAGATCGACGACCTGCAACACCTGACGACCAGCGAGCTCGCCGAGCGCTACCGAGAACTGCACGGCCAACCCTGTCGAACTCGCCACCGCGCCTACCTCATCCGCAAGATCGCCTGGCGGTTGCAGGCTAACGCCGAGGGCGACCTGTCCGAACGGGCACGCAAGCGGGCGGCCGAGCTGGCGGACGATGCCGAGGTCCGCGTCATGGCCCCCAAAACCATGATCTGCCCGCCCCAGCCGGTGGCGCCTACGCCGGTGACCCGCCCGGTGCCCGATGCTCACCCGACCGACCCGCGCCTGCCTGTTCCGGGGGCGGCCATCGTCCGTGAGTACAAGGGCCGCACCCTCCGTGTGGTCGTGCTCGATGACGGTAAGGGCTTTGAGTACGAGGGCGACAGATACCGCACGCTCTCGGCGGTGGCCAAACAGGTCACCGGTAGCCACATCAACGGGTTTCGCTTCTTTCGCCTCCAGAACGGGGGCGGGCGGTGAGCCGGAGCAGCTCCAGAAACCGCGGCAAGCCGAAGTCCTCGGCCATCCGGTGTGCGATCTACACCCGCAAGTCTAGCGAGGAGGGCCTCGATCAGGAGTTCAACTCGCTCGACGCCCAGCGAGAAAGCGCCGAATCGTTCATCGCCAGCCAGAAGGCCGAGGGTTGGATGGCGCTGCCCGAGCAGTACAACGATGGTGGGTACTCCGGCGGCAGCATCGAGCGGCCGGCGCTCGAACGCCTGCTGCGTGACATCACTTCCGGGGGCATCGACTGCGTGGTCGTCTACAAGGTCGATCGCCTGAGTCGCTCGCTCATGGACTTCTCACGGATCATGGAGATCTTCGATCGGCACAACGTCTCCTTCGTCTCGGTGACCCAGCAGTTCAACACGACCCATTCGATGGGCCGCCTGACGCTCAACATCCTCTTGAGCTTCGCCCAGTTCGAGCGGGAGATCATCGGCGAACGCATCCGCGACAAGATCGCCGCCCAGAAGCGTAAGGGCAAATGGGCCGGCGGCGTGCCCGTCCTGGGCTACGATGTGGACCGAACCGGTCCGAGCCCCCGCCTGGTGGTCAACGCCGGGGAAGCCGCCCGCGTCCGGCAACTCTTCCAGATGTACCTCGACAAGGCGTCGCTGCTGCCGGTGGTCCATGAGTTGGCTCGCCGGGAGTGGGCGAATAAGCGGCGCATGACAAAGAAAGGCAAGGCGCTCGGAGGCCGGCCGTTCGACAAGGCCACGCTGTACGTGCTCCTGACGAACCCCATCTACACCGGGAAGATCAGGCACAAGGACGAGATCTACGAGGGCGAGCCCGAGCCGATCATCAACCAGGACATCTTCGGCCGCGTCCAGTCGCTGCTCAAGACCAACGGCCGCACGGGTGGCGCGGAGGTCCGCAACAAGTACGGGGCGCTGCTTCGCGGACTCTTGCGGTGCAAGTCCTGCGGGACTGCCATGACGCACACCTTCGTGGGCGGGCGCAAGGGGCAATTCTACCGCTACTACCGCTGCGTCCGAGCGATCAAGGCCGGTAGCGCCGCGTGCCCGTCCGGGACGCTCCCCGCCCTGGAGATCGAACGCGTCGTCATGGAAGAAGTTCGCGCCCTGTCCACCGACAAGGCGCTTCTCACGCAGGTGCTGGCCGAATCCCAGGTGACGATCGCAGCCGAGCTCGGCGCGCTCACGACCGAAAGAAAGGACCACCGTCGGGAACTGGATCGCCACCATCGTGAACTGCGGCGCCTGGCCGCTGATGGCTCGGCGGCAACCGACGTCACCGCGAGAATTGCCGACCTGCTCGAGTGGATCTCCGAGGCTGAACGGCGACTGCCGCAGCTTGACGCCCGGATCGAAGCGCTTGAGCGGGAGACCATCAGCCGGGCCGAGGCCGAGGCGGCGTTCGCCGACTTCGACGCACTCTGGAGCAACCTCATCCCGCGCGAGCAGGCGCGGCTGCTCAAGCTCCTCATCTCCACCGTCGAGTACGACGCCCAGAACGGCAGCGTCGCCATCACCTTCCGCCCGACCAGTATCCGAGCGTTGCTCAACCGCCGCATGGAGGAGGCCGCATGACCACAGTGACCCGTCCGGTGCATTTCGCCATCAAGGGGCGACGGAAACGGGCGATGCCCAGCCCCACTCCGGAGACCGCCGAGCACCACGGACGCACTCCTCGGGTGGCCAAGCTCATGGCACTAGCGATCCGCTTTGAGCGACTCTTGGCAGACGGTACAGTGGCCAATCAGACGGAGTTGGCCCGCCTCGCCCACGTCACCCAGCCCCGGATGACGCAGATCATGAACCTGCTGCACTTGGCGCCGGATATTCAAGAGGAAATCCTTCACCTGCCTCCGGCGACCGTTCGTCGTGATTCTATTACTGAGCGGGACCTCCGAAGCATCACTGCTGCAACTTCTTGGTCAATACAAAGGCTGCTGTGGTGCCAGTTGAATCCGCATTGATCATGGCTGATTTTTCTGCAGCAGTTTGGTCTCGCCGACCTCGGCCGGTTCACCCCCACGTGTGTGGGGAATACGCGCATTTGCCCGACAACTGGATGGCCGACTACGGTTCACCCCCACGTACGTGGGGAGTACTGCGGGCGTGGGGCGCGAACGCACGATCGCAGCGGTTCACCCCCACGAGCGTGGGTAGTACGGGTGAGCCTCGGCTGTCCCGATGTCCAGGCCGGTTCACCCCCACGTGCGTGGGGAGTACAGATCGGCGGGTCGGAAGCGCTGCGGAACTTCCTGTTCACCCCCACGTGCGTGGGGAGTACTTCATCAGCCACGCGATCAGTTCGCCTTCCAGCGGTTCACCCCCACGTGCGTGGGGAGTACGTCACCACGCGACGCGGACGCCCCCGCATTTCCGGTTCACCCCCCCGTGCGTGGGGAGTACGTCCACCTGCCGGACGTGTGGATGGCCGACTACGGTTCACCCCCACGTGCGTGGGGAGTACGATGTAGATGTTGTCGCCGGAGTCACCGTTGCCGGTTCACCCCCACGTGCGTGGGGAGTACTCGGCCCGCTCTTCGCCCGCGCGGTCCCGGTGCGGTTCACCCCCACGTGCGTGGGGAGTACGATCAGTGCAACGCGGCGGGCGTGGCGTTCTTCGGTTCACCCCCACGTGCGTGGGGAGTACTTTGTGTCCCCCAGCGCCATCTCGTCGCGCACCGGTTCACCCCCCCGTGCGTGGGGAGTACTGTCGGCGGTCGCGGCACGCCCGTCCCTGGCCGGTTCACCCCCACGTGCGTGGGGAGTACGCGGGGAACCTCGCGGGCAACTTCGAGGTCTTCGGTTCACCCCCACGTGCGTGGGGAGTACGTCGTGATCGTCGCCCCCAGCCCAAGCCAGAGCGGTTCACCCCCACGTGCGTGGGGAGTACTGCACCTTGGCGCTGATGACCGTCGCGGTGGGGGTTCACCCCCACGTGCGTGGGGAGTACAGAAACCGGCGGTACTGATAGGTCCGCGTTCGCGGTTCACCCCCACGTGCGTGGGGAGTACGTACGGACGTGGGTTCAGCATCACGTGGGAGGCGGTTCACCCCCACGTGCGTGGGGAGTACCGTCGTGTGAATGATCGGGACCGGATGGTGTTCGGTTCACCCCCACGTGCGTGGGGAGTACTGCATCGGCCCGTCGGTGCTGCACAAGTGCCACGGTTCACCCCCACGTGCGTGGGGAGTACATCCACAACGACCCCATGCCCTACGGCACGACCGGTTCACCCCCACGTGCGTGGGGAGTACCGCCATCACGTCGCCTCCCTTTCCGCCAGCAGCGGTTCACCCCCACGTGCGTGGGGAGTACTTCGGCGTCGGTCATGGGTTGGCCTCCTTCACCGGTTCACCCCCACGTGCGTGGGGAGTACCCGTGGGTAAACGTGTCGAGTCGGCGGCGGTACGGTTCACCCCCACGTGCGTGGGGAGTACTGATGGTGATGCCGTAGCTGGGGTTGGCCTGCGGTTCACCCCCACGTGCGTGGGGAGTACGTGATGTAGGCCATCGGGTTCGTGGCCTTGCGCGGTTCACCCCCACGTGCGTGGGGAGTACTTCTCCGTGACCGCGCGGCAAACCGTCCCGGTCGGTTCACCCCCACGTGCGTGGGGAGTACGCTTCCGGTCAGGCCCTTACTCACGTCGCCTCCGGTTCACCCCCACGTGCGTGGGGAGTACCCCGGCCTGAGGCAGCACGAAGGGTCCGTATTCGGTTCACCCCCACGTGCGTGGGGAGTACTGAGGAGGCGATCTACGACGCGATGTTCGCGGCGGTTCACCCCCACGTGCGTGGGGAGTACGTCAAGGCGAGCGCGCAGAGTCTTGTTGTCCACGGTTCACCCCCACGTGCGTGGGGAGTACCAGATGGTCGGCGTCTGCGACGAGCTGTGGGTCGGTTCACCCCCACGTGCGTGGGGAGTACGTATCCGATTCGGCACAGGCGGCAAGGGTTTTCGGTTCACCCCCACGTGCGTGGGGAGTACTGGTCCAAGCAGATCAACCAGGTTATCCCCTTCGGTTCACCCCCACGTGCGTGGGGAGTACGGGGCACGCACCTCCTTCACCGTCAGCGTTTCCGGTTCACCCCCACGTGCGTGGGGAGTACTTCAGATTTCAGATTGCCGATTGGGTCCGGTGCGGTTCACCCCCACGTGCGTGGGGAGTACTCTGGTTTTTTGCTCTTCTTCTTCTTCATCACGGTTCACCCCCACGTGCGTGGGGAGTACCACGCCCTCCATCCCGCTGATGTTGCCGTGGGCGGTTCACCCCCACGTGCGTGGGGAGTACGGTGTCCTTGATGCGCCCGATGTCGGTGATGATGGTTCACCCCCACGTGCGTGGGGAGTACTTGCGGGCGACGATGATGGGTTCGTATGAGGGCGGTTCACCCCCACGTGCGTGGGGAGTACTGTTCGTGGCTATGGGCGTGCTGGTGGCTTGCCGGTTCACCCCCACGTGCGTGGGGAGTACTTGAGGAAGATGATGGTCTGCCGACCCGGCACCGGTTCACCCCCACGTGCGTGGGGAGTACTCCACAACCAGGAACGGTGCAGCGCTCGGGGGCGGTTCACCCCCACGTGCGTGGGGAGTACTCGGTCTCCATGTGCCACCAGCGGCCGGTCTCCGGTTCACCCCCACGTGCGTGGGGAGTACCCGCAGGTCACTTCGTCGGTGCGCATGATGGCCGGTTCACCCCCACGTGCGTGGGGAGTACGCTGGATTCTAGCGGGATTTCGGCGTTTGGGGAAGGATCAGACCGTCGAAGTCTCGCATGGCCCGCGGTGTTTTGCCGTGGGTGAGGATGCAGCAGCCTTGCTCGCAGGCATCGGGATGGATCAGGATCGCCGACCCACCCTTGAAGTCGATCTCGTCACATACAACCTTCCAGATGCGTTCGCGGATACGGGCGGAAGGGTGACCGATGTAGACGTTGGTCTGTGGCTGGAGGAGCCATCGGGTCAACTGCCCCCGAACCCCCGGGCGCACCTTGTGGAGCACCAGGACCATCATGCTGCGCCCTCCTCCGTTGTGGTGGCGAGGATGTGCCCAATCGGTGTGTCAGCCGAGAAGGAGCGAGGTTCCCACAGTCCGGCGGGTAGGGCCGGATCTTCGGCGAACTCATCCTGTTCATCCACCGGAACGCTGAGGCAGCGGCGCATGTCGGGAATGATGCGTTGAAGCAGGTGTGCGGCGTGAATTCGTCGGCGTGCTTCGCAACGGACTTCGCGTTCGAGGTGGGGAGGATTCCTCGCGGCGACCTCGAAGGCGAGGGGGATCGTCAGCTCCACCTTGTATAGGTCGGCGACGTCGTAGACAAAGGACAACTGTTTGCCGGTGTGAATGAATCCGATGGCGGGCGAGTAGCCGGCCGAGAGGATGGCCGCATGAACCAGCCCGTAAAGGCACGCGTTGGCCGCCGATAGTGCGCGGTTCACCGGGTCGCCGGCGTGCCAGTCCTTACGCTGGTAGTTCCGCCCGGACCATGGAACTCCCGTTGCTTTGGATGCCTCGGCATAGGCTTGGCGAACACGAATCCCTTCCTTGCCGCGAAGCTGCTGCAACGTGATGCCGCGGTCGATCTGTTCACCGCCGAAGCGGGAGAGATACATGCGGATGACCACCTGAAGACGTGTCCGCTCGTCGAGGGCGAGTTTCGCTTGGCGAAGCAGATTCCGGCTGTGCCGAGCTCCGCCCATGCCGCAAGCGTAGAAGCGGATGCCGAATTCCCCCGCCCAGATGACCAGGCAATTGTTGTCCGCGAGCGCCTTGATCGCCTGATCGGTGATCTTGGTGCCGGGGCCGAGCATCAGCGTCGCAACCGAGCTGACCGGCACGTCGGTGACGCCGTCAAACTCGTGAATCGCGATCGCATTGGTCGTGTGGCGGATGACCGCGCGATCGATGTAAAGAAACGAGAGACGATCATCAAACCGGCCGATCTCGTGCAGCGAGGTCTTCATGGCGTAATCCCCGGTGAACCGGCGAAGTATTCACTTGTCAAAGATCGGCCCCCGGAAGGAGACACTTTCGCACCAGCGCCTTAAATCGTTACCGGACCGGCGCGACCGACAGGAGGCCAAAGCCGAAGGCCTTCGCGGGGCCGATGCCGCGGATCACTTCATGGCGGAATACCTCGGGATCATTGACCATCAGCACGCCGTCGAAGACAACCGCATAGTGGTCGATGGCGATCATCTTGGAACGGTCCGGACCGAGTTTGTAGCTGCGGGCGATGCCGGCATGGCTGACGGCCACGTCAAAGGTGGCAGCGTCACCGTCGCCGTTGCGGCCGATCGGGTGGAACCCGCCACATCGAGCCTTTCGGACGAACCAGACCAGTTGCCCGTCGAGGTCCATGATCGGAACGCGTTTGCCAACGAAGGCGGGGTCGGGGTGGGCTTTGCCGGCCCGCCGGGTCGGGTTGGCGCGGAGGCGGAACCGCAGCCGCTGACCGGGGCGAAACACGGGTGCGAACTTCCGCTGCTGAGGCGGCGTGACGAGCCAGCCGAGGTCGAGTTGTGACCAGTCTGGCGGCAGCGTGGACTGCACGAGCAGGTGGAGACCACCGGTATGGGGGTTGGAATCAACCCGCCAGAGGATGCGCCCGGGCCCGCCGTCATTGTGGTCGGGCAGTGCCCGCATCAATGTGCGGTGCATCTCATAAGGGTTTGCCAAGTCACGCCGCACGGCTGCGGCGCGCAGGTCTGGGATCAGTCGGCTCAGATACAGCATGGGTCGTCCTCCACGGCCGGGACGGCGACGAAGCGGGTTTCGACATGCCGCGGGGCGAAGGTGCGGCGGGCGAAGCTGACCGGGACGTCGTGACGGACTTCGGGTCCAATGCCAAAGTCGGTCTCAATCACCAGTCGGAGTTGATCGGGCGGCGACTCGCGAGTTCGGCGCGGCCAAGGTGTGGTTTCGAGGGCGTGAACCAGTTCATCCTCGAGTGATGGGCCGGTGTAGACCGGGCGGCCGGGCACGAAGCACTTGCGGCCGAGGAAGACCGGCCAAACCGGTGATGCCACGGCCTCGGCGAACGGGGTAAGTATCGCGTTGTCCCCTTCGAGGGCCACGAGGAAGTCGGCGTCGGCAAGGTAATAGCGCTGCGAGACAACCGTACCGGGCTTGCTGCCGTCGGCTTTCGCGACACCGTATGGAATGGGTTTGCCCTTTTCGCCGTGGCCGAGCACCGAGCCCTCGCGGCATTCGCCGCCGGCGGTGTGGTAGTCGCGGGTGACGGTGCCAGGCCGATCGACACGAACGCCCATGCGAAACGAGCGGGAGAGCTGCTCAATGGTCACTTCGCGGCCAGCAATCGGGAACTGTTCCCGATCGCGTTGCCAGCCGAGGGCGGCGCACAGCAGGCCGATGACGCCGGACTTGCTGGGTTCGAGCCCGGTGTCCCGGACGATGAAGCGGCTCTGTGTGCCCCAGCTTTGCATTGGGCCGGCCAGGCGGAGCATCAGCACGCTCATGATTGGCTACCTTCGCGGTTGAAGTTGGCGGTGTCCATGACCTTCTGGACCAGCGCCTCAACGTTGTCCACGCGACTACCATTAAAGCTCGCCAGCGGCTCGTCTCGCATTGACCAGTAGGGGGTGGCGACGACGATGCCATCGGTGCCGAATCCGGCGGCGAGCTTGCCCCAGTATCGATCAAGGGCGGTGATCGATCCGGCGACGAGATCCTGATCGCCGAGAGGCTGCACCGGTCGGATGAACGCGTTGGCCAGCGACCACTGCCCGCGTTTGCGGACTACGGCAAGGATGAGGTCGGGCGGGTTGTGGGCGGCGAAGGTGTTCTGCTTGCCGGTGGGGACGGCTTCGATGCTGGCGCGGATGAATGCTTCGAGTGAACGACGGGCGAGGTCCTCATCACCCTGGAGGTTTCGCACCAGCTCGGGCAGGTGGACGCTGGCGTACCGGTAGAAGCAGGCGGAATTGAACTCGACAGTGCCCATCATGCCGGCACCAGCCCCTTCGTCCTCATTGCTTTCCTGCAGGTCATCGACGGCGGTGAAGAAGTCGATCTCCATGGCCGCGATGCGGTTGGTTGAGAAGGCGTGTGCGACCTGCGCGGCGGCGTCAACATTGTCTTCGGGGCGATTGGCGAGCATCCGCCCGAACAGTGCCAGGTCGGCAGCTTTGCCCTGCCTCAGCAGACCTTCGATCTCCTTCGACACCTCCTTCGACAGCTTGACCTTCTTGTCGGCGGCTTTGACGAGGTCAGCGAAGTGCTTGTCGGTTAGATCGACAATCCGCTCGATTTCGTTGGTGCCGAGGAATAGCAGGTACTCGGTGCGGCTCTTGTCCTTGAGCTTGAATCCGAGTTGGTCGAGAACCACACCCGTGGCGTTTAACGCGGCTTCCTTCTCCCGCCCTTTATCGATCAACCGGGGCACGATCGACTCATGCACGAGCCGCTTGGTGCGGCAGGCGAGTTCATTGGGCTTGAGGCCCGAGTCGCGGAACTGATTGCGGATCGCCCGTTTGATGCACTGGCTGGAGATACGCGCCCGGCGGTAGCCGCCGAACTCGCAGTCCTTGGGGCTGTTGGTGTCGTCGCGGTTGAGGCAGGACGGCGCGAAGTTTTGAAGCAGGTGGAGTTCGACGAACATGATCAGGTCTCCGGGGTTCAGGCCGCCTCGTCGGAGGTGGCGGTGTGGTTCTTGTTGCGGTTCGGGGTCCAGTAGGCACGGGCCCAGTTGCGTTGCACGTAGCGGTCGGGGTGATCCCAGGCCATCAGATCACGAAGCAGACGATGCCAGTCGATGGCGACGCCGCGTGATTTCAGCAACGACACGGTCTGTCGAAGGTGGGCAGGCAGGTCGTCGAGAGTGATTTCTTCCC
>JBGTFI010000160.1:0-5985 GCA_041747335.1 Phycisphaeraceae bacterium
TACGCCCCACGCGGGGTCGGAGTTTTTGCGTTGAGCGGGACTGTCCCCGGTGACTCACTCCGTCAGGATCACGACATCCTCGGCGGAGAAAGAAAGGGTCATCTGACCTGCCGGGGCGTCCATCCGGGGATTGAAGTCGTACGCGACCAGCGTCATGTCCCCCGCCAGAACGTAGTGGTTCTGGGACAGTTCTCCTAGATACACCGAATCGGTCAGCCGGCCTTCAAGGCGGTTATCGGACGTTCCGGCGCCGCTGAACGACGCACCGGCCCGGATCGCCTCCGGGCGGATCGAGCAGGTGACCGCGCGGTCGGGTTCAAGCCCCGTGGGGAACACCGCCGCCCGCAGCAGCCCCGCCGCCGTCCGAACCTGAAGCACCCCATCGGTCTGATTGATGACCTTGCCGGGAAGAAAGTTGGTCTGACCAAGAAAGTCCGCCACGAACCGTGTGGCCGGCCTGCGGTACAGCTCGCCCGGCGCGCCCACCTGCACGATCCGCCCGCGGTCCATCACCGCGATGCGATCCGCCATCGACAGCGCTTCCTTCTGGTCGTGCGTCACGTAGACCGCCGTGACGCTCGTCTGCACGCACAGCCGGCGGATCTCGCCCCGCATCTCCTGCCTCAGCTTCGCGTCAAGATTGCTCAGCGGTTCATCCAGAAGCAACACCGACGGTTCCACCACCAGCGCCCGCGCCAGAGCCACGCGCTGCTGCTGACCACCTGAGAGCTGCGCGGGTTTGCGGTCTGCCTGCTCGCCCAGCCGCACGGCCGAGAGCGCCGCGTGGATGCGATTCTTCTTCTCATCCGCCGCAAGCTTTCGCACGTCCAGACCGAACGCCACGTTCCCCCGCACCGTCATGTGCGGCCAAAGCGCGTAGTGCTGAAAAACCATCGCGCAGCGCCGACGTTCGGGCGACAATTCCGTCACATCGACCTCGTTGAAGTGGATGCGCCCTGAGGTCGGCGTCTCAAGCCCCGCGAGCATCCGCAGCAAAGTCGTCTTCCCGCATCCGCTGGGCCCCAGTAAAAAGAAAAGCTCACCCGCTCGGATGTCCAGCTCCGCATCGGTGACAGCCGGGAATTGGCCGAAACGCTTGGTAAGACAGTGGAGGCGAATGCGGGTCATGGACGCGCACAATGTAGCGTCCGCCGCGCGGCCTGGGAATGACCGCGACGTGCGACGGGTGGCATGCAACGCCGTGAACTATGGCTTGGGTGCCATGGGCAAGGCTCTGCTTGCCCGTGTGGAACGTCGATCAGCCCCCGGAATCCCAAGCCGTGCGGTGACCTTTCGGCGGGCCTTCCGGGTGACTGCTCGCCCCGGGCTACCGTCCCCCGCCGCGCCCGCCCCCGCGCTGCTGCCGCACGTAGGGGGAGGCCAGCCAGATCTGCTCGCGCGCCGTGCCGGACCGCGCATCATTGTCGTTGGACCACCGGGCGCGATCACGGTCTTCGGGGGGGCGGTCCAGGCGTTCGATGGGAAGCAGCTCGACGTGTCCGTCGGCGAAACCGACCTGCGCGCCCCCGTTGGGCGTTCCCGCGTAGTGCCGCCTCGCCGGGGCTTCAAGCGATTCGGGATTGATCCCGTAGCTCGCATCGTTCGGGTCGATGAACTGGTCCCACACACCGTCCACCTGGGAGTCGGCCATGGCGATCATGTTTCCGGGCGAGACGATCGTGTCCTCGTGAAGCTGCTGGTACGCCGGGGCGCCATCGCCGTTGGGGAAGTTGCCCATGCCCAGTTGCGGAATGTGGAAGTCGATCGGACCCCAGTTGTTGAAACCGTAGGAAAACGGCGTGTTGTGGTACACGGGCACTTCCCCCGCGCGGTAGCCGTACGCCGTCGGCGAGCGCTTTCCGCGATGCTGTCCCCCGTCAATGGTGATCTGCCAGCGCGCCCGCGGTTCGGCCGCAGGGCAGTAGAAGGCGTTGGTTTCCCCTCCAAGGTACTCATCGCGCAACTGCCCCGGCCAGACCACGATCACGCCCGGACCGATCCCCAGAAGCTCTTCATGGGAAGCGGGGTAATACCGGGTGTCGCCCACGAAAGAAGCCGTCGCGATCGAGAGCTGATAAAGGTTCGCCCCGCACTGGGTGGTCTGGGCCGCCCGCTTGGCGCTGTTGAGCGCCGGAAGCAGCAGTGCGATCAATAGCGCGATGATCGCGATGACCACCAATAGCTCAATGAGCGTGAATGCACCTCGGTGGGACGAAAGAGTCAGACGTGAGCGCATGAAGCCTCCGGGACAAGACGTGCAGCCGACACACATCCATTATAACCGGAGGCGGCGCGGAAGGCCAGAGGTCGATCAGGCGGTGGCGGCAAGCTCCTGGCGGTTCTCGAACCGCAGGGCGATCTGGTGCAACCCCTCAAGGGCGAAGTCCCGGATGACCACCGAATCGATCAGCGCGTGCGAATCCAGGACCGTCTGCCGGGCGTTCCAGGCGACCCCCAACTTGATCCGCTGGCCGGGCACGAACCGATGAGGGTCCGAGATTTCGATCAACGCCCCCCCCGCCGAGAGGTTGCGGGTCTTGCCCGAAAGGTACCGCCCGCTGCGCAGGCAGCGGATCTTGACAGGCTTTTCGACCTCGTTGCGGGCGTCGCTTCGGCGTTCGGAGTGGGAGGTCATGGCGGGGAATCCTGCGGGTCCGTTGCGGGGTAATATCGGCAAGCCGGGGCGGGGGGCTTGACCGGGGGGCATTCTCTGTGAAAAAGCCGTGCGGTCTGGGACAAGGTGATTCCAGGCCGCTATCATTCAGGTGTGCCGCGGCGGTCCGGGGGCGGTTCGGGGCGAACCTAAGCCGGTGGGGTGCGGGTTTCATGAGTTTGGTGTGAATGGTTTGAGCTTCACTTCGCGTGCCGCCTATGCCGAATCGAATTGACGCCACTGAGTTTCTAGACACCGTGTGCGGGCCGCTCGAACGCCTTGACGCCGCGGCGCTGGCCGGGGCCGTGACCGTTCGCTGGCGCGCAAGGGAACTGTGTTCGCTGCTGCGGGATTCAAGTCAGGAGGTTCGTCGCGCCTCGGCCCTGGTTCTGGGGCTGGTCGGAGATGCCGAAACCGTCACCTTCCTGGCCAGGGCCCTCCACGATGACGACAGCCTGGTCGCCCGCACCGCCGAGGACAGTCTCTGGTCCGTCTGGTTCAGGTTGGGAAACGCCCAGGCGCGGCCATACTTTCATCGGGGGATCAGGGCGCTGGAGGATGAGCGCCATTCAGAGGCGCTCGAGCAACTTCACAAAGCGGTCGCGGTGGATCGGGAGTTCGCCGAAGCCTACAACCAGCTCGCGATGACCTGCTCCCTCATGGAGCGATATCGCGCCGCGATCCGCGCCGCGAGGCAGGCCGTGCGCCTGATGCCCGCGCACTTCGGAGCGCTCTCCTGCATGGGTCACTGCTTCACACAGCTCGGCGAACTGGATCGCGCCCTCATCTGTTACCGCCGTGCGATCCGCGTGAACCCAAGGATGCACGCCATCCAGGAGGCCATTGGACGGCTCGAAACACACGTCGACCGCATGAGCGAATCCAAACACGGCATGGTGGTCAGTCATCTGCTCTGACCGGTCGGGGGCAAACTTCAGAATCGATGGGGGATGCGAAGTGGGTCAGGCCTGTGCTTCACCCATCGCCAGTTCGAGAATCCGCTGCTGCGTCGCCTCACGCGCGTGTTTGATCTCGCCGGCGATTCGTCCCTGACGCATCACCAGAATGCGGTCTGCCATGCCGAGCACCTCCGGCAGCTCCGAGGAGATCATGACGATCGCCTTGCCGTCCGCTGAGAGCTGGTTCATGAGCTGATAAATCTCGAACTTCGCGCCGACGTCGATCCCCCGCGTCGGCTCATCGAAGATCAGCACCCGCGAGCGGCGTTCAAGCCACTTCGCGAGCACCACTTTCTGCTGATTCCCCCCCGAAAGGTTCCGGGCCGGGTGTTCAATCCCCGCGAGCTTGATCCGCAGGCTCTGAACGTAGTTCTGCGCCGCGCGCGCCTCGCGCCGCGGACTCATGACCCCGGCCGTCGAGAACGCCCCCAGGTTCGGCAGCCCGAAGTTCTCCCGAACCGGGCGATTGAGAATCAGGCCCTGCGCCTTGCGGTCTTCGGTCAACAGGCAGATCCCGTGACGAATCGCGTCCGCCGGTGATCGAATCGCAACCGCCCGGTCATCCAGGCACACGCGCCCCGCCGTCGGACGATCCGCGCCGAAGATCATCCGCACCAGTTCCGTTCGTCCCGCGCCGACCAGCCCCGTCAGCGCCAGAATCTCCCCCCGCCGTACCTCGAACGAGCACGGCCCGACAACGCCGTCCCGCGCCAGACCCTCCACCCGCAGCGAAACCGGCGCATCGTCGGGCGGGGGCGTGCGCGCGGGAAACTCGGATTCCAGGTCGCGCCCGACCATCATCTCAATCAGCTCCCGCCGGGATAAGTCCGCGACGGGGCGGGTGGCGATGTAGCGCCCGTCGCGCATCACCGTCGCGCGATCGCAGATCTCGAAGACTTCATCGAGTCGATGACTCACATACAGCACCCCGATGCCCCGCGACTTGAGGTCGCGGATGATGGCGAACAGCGTCGCCACTTCCTGATCCGTCAGCGCCGCCGTGGGCTCGTCCATGATGATCAGCCGCGCGTCCATCGCCAGGGCCTTGGCGATCTCCACCACCTGCTGCTGCGCTACCGAAAGCTCCGCGCAGCGCGTTTCGGGGTCGATCGGGACGTTCATGCGCCCGAACAGCTCGCGGGCGGCGCGGTACTCCGCCTTATGCGAGAAGAACCCCAGCCGCGTGCGTTCGCGCCCGAGGAAGAGGTTCTCCCGCGCGGTCAACCCCGGCACGAGGTTGAACTCCTGGTAGATCACGGAAACCCCCGCCGCCTCGGCCTGGGCGGGGGAGTGAAAGCGCACCTCCTCGCCGCAAAGCCGGATGGTCCCCGCATCGGGCTGGTGAGCGCCCGCGAGAATCTTGATCAGCGTGCTCTTGCCCGCCCCGTTCTCGCCCAGCAGCGCGTGGCACTCGCCCGCCAGCAGATCGAGCCGGACCTGATCCAGCGCCTGAACGCCGGGAAACGCCTTGCTGACGGATTGCACCTCGAGGATCACGGTCACGCGGGCGTCCGGGATGAGAAGTTTCGTCGAAGTGGCGGACGCCGGGAGTGTAGCAGACCATCCGTCGCGGTCGAACACCGGCGAGGATCCGGTGCGCTGGTATGCTGGGCGGCATCATGCACATTCAGGACATCTTCGAAAGGCACCCGACCACCTTCTCCTTCGAGTTCTTCCCGCCCAAGAGCGATGAGGCGGCCGAGGCGCTCTATCTGACGATCTCCAGCCTGGAACAGCTTCGCCCCGCGTTCGTCTCCGTCACCTACGGGGCGGGGGGCTCGACCCGCGAGCGCACCCACAACCTCGTGGTGCGGATCCTCCGATCCTCCACCCTCACGGCCATCCCCCACCTGACCTGCGTCTGCCACCAGGAAGACGAAATCCGCGGCATTCTGGAGCGCTACGCCCAGGCCGGCGTCGGCAACGTCCTGGCTTTGGGCGGAGACCTCCCGCGCGAACGCGCGGACCACGACCGTTCCGCCGACGCCTTCCGGTACGCGACGGACCTGGTGCGCTTCATCCGGAAGTTCAACGAGTCCGGCGCTCATCCCGATTCGCGCGGGTTCGGTATTGGGGTCGCGGGCTTTCCCGAAGGGCACCCGGCCACACCCAACCGCCTGCTGGAGATGGACCACCTCAAAGCCAAGATCGACGCCGGGGCGGACTACATCTGCACGCAGCTTTTCTTCGACAACCGCGACTTCTACGACTTCCGCGAACGCTGCGAACTGGCGGGCATCCATGTGCCCATCCTCGCGGGGATCATGCCGATTACCTCCACTCAGGGCATGAGGCGCATGGCGGAACTGGCGGCCGGCTCCCGCTTCCCCGCGCCCCTGCTGCGGGCCTTGGCTCGGGCGCGCGACGACGGCG
>JBGTFI010000161.1:0-8237 GCA_041747335.1 Phycisphaeraceae bacterium
GTGTTCCACGTGGAACATCGTAGCCGGCGCCTTGGGGGCTGCCGCTAGCGCTCCGCGTGTTTCCGGGGTCGCTGAGGCAGGGGGCGGGGTGGAGGGCGTTTGTGGTTCGGCCGGGGGAGCGGTTTTTACCGCGGCCCGCGCCGATTGCGCGGCGCCCGCGTCGGTCTGCTGGAGATCCCAGAGGATGATGGCCCCGCAGACCACCGCGGTGACGGCCAGGGCGATTTTGTAGGCGACATTCATGGCCACGCTTCCAGGGGGCGACTGCGATGCACTGCCCTCCGATTCTGTAGGATCGGCCCGGCGATCCCGATATCTTGACACAACTTCCCCTCAACCCTACAGTTGCCCGCGCCCTACCGCTCTCCTCGGAGGTTCGCTGATGGAAAAGCAGGAACGACGTTTGAAAGTGCATCATAACGGCGACGTCACCCGCGTCGACTTCCTCGACCGCAACATCCTCGACGACGGGGACATCCAGGCGATCGGGCAACAGATCGCCGATATTATCGACCGCTCCAACAGCCCCAAGCTCCTGATCAACTTCGAGCACGTCGAGCACCTTTCCTCCGCGGCCCTGGGAACCTTGATCACCATCAACAACAAGATCCGGCTCAAGGGCGGGCAGCTGCGCCTGAGCAACATCGACCCGCAGATCCTCGAAGTGTTCGAGATCACGCGCCTGGATCAGCTTTTCCAGATTCACGACAACGTCGCCGCCGCGGTCGGCAGCTTCAAGTAAGCGGGCATTGATGTCCTTCGGAGGTATGCCTGCGCCCATGACTCAGGCCCAGACACACCGGTTGGTGATCCCCAACGACTTCGATGCCGCCCGCAAGGCCCAGGCGGAGGTGGTCGAGGCCGCGGGCGCGCAGGGGTTCGATGAAGATTCCCTTTTCGCCATCCGCCTGGCGCTCGATGAGGCGCTCTGCAACGCGGTGCGTCACGGAAACTGCAACGACCCGACCAAGCACGTCATCGTCGAATACTCGATCGCCGGCGACCGCCTGAAGGTCTCGATCACCGATGAGGGGTGCGGATTCATCCCCGAGCGCCTTCCCGATCCCACGGCCGACGAGAATCTGGAACGTCCCAACGGAAGGGGCGTGATGCTCATGAAGGCTTACATGACCGACGTCTCCTTCAACGACCAGGGCAACCGCGTGACCATGGTCAAGGTGCGCGGGTGCAAGGGACCGAAGGAGGAATAGGGGAGAATGTCAGCGTGTCGGAGTGTCATGTGTCGGCGTGTCGGGTGTCAAAGATCCGACCGTACCGTTCCCGACTCTCTGACACGCGACACCACGACACCTCGACACACGACGCGTATTCCACCCATGCCCGACACGCCGACATCGAGAAGTTCCCGGTCCGATTCGGACGGCGCCGACGCCGAACCGCCCGCATCGCCGTTCGAGATCGAGTTCGCCTTTCAGGACGAGAAGGACCGGGCGATCGAACCGTGGCTGCGCGAGCAGCTTGTGGCGGCGCTGGGATGGCTCAAGGTCGTCGCCGCGCGAATCAGCATCGCCGTCGTCGACGACGCGCAGATGACCGACCTTCACGAACGCTACCGGCGCGAAGGCGGGACGACGGACGTGCTGACCTTCGATTTCCGCTTCGACGCGTCGGATGACGACGAACCGCTGATCCTCGAATCCGAGATCATCGTGTGCATTGACGAGGCGCGGCGGCAGGCGGCCGATCGCGGACATGATTGGAAGACCGAGCTGCTGCTGTACATTGTCCACGGCGTGCTGCACCTGCTCGAACACGACGACCAGACGCCCGATGAGGCCGCGCGGATGCACGAGATGGAGGATCGCCTTCTTTCGGCCATCGGGATCGGGGAGGTGTTCGCTTCCCGCAAGGTGTTGAAGGATCCGGGCGGATAGAGTCTTGCGGATCCGCGAGCGCGTCGCCCGGGCGCGCGGCGGGTCGGGAATCCGGTGGGCACGCCGCCCGCCGGGTGCGCTGGATCGGGCGATGAGAACCCATTGGTGGACCCCGCGATAGGCATTCTGATCCTCGCCGGCGTTCTAGGCTGCTACTTCGCGGCCTGCAACGTCGCGCTCAAGCGATTCAACCGCAAGCGCCTGACGGAGCGTCTCGAGGCGTCGGGCCGGCTCGACCGTCTGGAGAAGTTTCTCGGGCGTCTCGACCGGCTGATCCTGCTCACCGGCGCGGTGCGTTCGGTGATGACGCTGCTGGTGCTGACGGCGGTGCTGCTGATCACGGAGGCCGGGGGATGGATCGAGAACGAGACGACCCGGTACGCGCTGTCGGTGCTGTTTGCCGCGATGATCGTGAGCCTGGTGGTGGTGGCGATTCCCGGAAGCTGGGCGCGCTACAGCGGCGAAGGGCTGCTGGCGGTGTCCATGCCGTTTCTGACGCTGCTGGTGAGGGTCCTTGACCCGCTGCTGCGGGTGATGCAGGTTTTCGATCCGCTGATCCGCAGACTTTCGGGGGCCGACCTCAAGCCGGAGAACGATGATGAGATCACCGACCAGGTGCTCTCGGCGGTGGAGGAGCACGACACCGGCGGGGAGATCAACGAGCGGCAGAAAGAGATGCTCGAGGCCGTGTTCGACCTCGCCCGGACGGCGGCCGGGGAGATCATGACGCCTCGCACGGATGTGCAGGGGATCGACGTCGCGAGCACCCTTGAGCAGGTTCGCGACCTGATCCTGCGCGAGGGCTACAGCCGTTATCCCGTGTTCGAGGAAAGCCTGGATCAGATTGTCGGGGTGCTGTACGCCAAGGACATGCTGCGCTACCTCGGCGAGGACATCAAGTCGTTCGACATCCGCCAGGTGATGCGCGAGGCGCTGTTGGTTCCCGAGAGCAAGCCCGTGCAGGAGCTTCTGGCGGAGTTCAAGGCCCGGAAGGTGCACATCGCGATCGTGCTGGATGAATACGGGGGGACGGCGGGGCTGGTGACGGTCGAGGACATCGTGGAGGAGGTGGTGGGCGACATCCAGGATGAATACGAGGCCACGGAGGAGCCGCCTTCGATCAAGCGGATCGATGACAGCACGGTGGAGGTCGATGCGCGGGTCTACGTGGACGACCTCAATGATGAGCTCGACACGAACCTCCCGGAAGACGGGGATTTCGACACGGTGGGCGGGTTCGTGTCGTCGTCGCTCGGGCACATCCCGGAGGTCGGCGAGATGTTCGAGTTTGAGAACCTGCGACTGACGGTGACGCAGGCGGAGCGAACGAGGGTGAACCGAGTGCGCATCGAGTTCCTGGCGCCGGCAGGGGGCGGGAAGCCGAGCGGAGAGAGCGAGAACTACAGCGACAGCGGGGGAAAGTAGGGGGAGGGTCATGGTGAAAGGACGACTGGGAAGAGAAGGATCCGTGGGACGGGCGTCCCGCCCCACTTTGCATGTCTGTTCTTCGCTACAATGATCCCGAATGAGTGATGCCGCATCCAAGGAGGTGACCGGCGAAGCCCCGGCCGAGGTTCCGTCGCCCGATGCGCAGGCGGCGCTGGCGCCCCTGCGCGCGCGGATTGACGAGCTCGACCGCCGCATGGTTGAGCTGCTCAACGAGCGGGCAAAGGTGGTGGTGGAGATCGGGAAGATCAAGCGCGACGGGGACTCGCCGATTTACGCCCCCGAGCGCGAGCAGCGCGTCCTCGAGCACGTGCGCACCTGCAACAAAGGTCCGCTGCCCGATTCCTGCCTCGAGGCGATCTGGCGCGAGCTGATGAGCGGAAGCTTCGCGCTTGAGCGGCCGCTGCGGATCGGTTATCTCGGCCCGTCTGGAAGCTTCAGCCACCTCGCCGCGAGGCGCAAGTTCGGGGCGAACGTCGAGTACGATGCGCTCGAGGACATCGCCGGCGTCTTCGATGAGATCGCCCGCGGGCACATCGACTACGGGCTGGTGCCGATCGAGAACTCCTCGATGGGCGGGATCGGGGAGACGCTCGATTCGTTTCTCGACGCCCCGGTCAAAGTCTGCGCGGAAGTGCTCTTCAACATTCACCACAATGTGCTGGCCAACTGCGCCCCGGAGGAGATCGTGAAGATCTACTCCAAGCCGGAGGTCTTCAGCCAGTGCCGGCGCTGGCTGAGCGTCCAGCTCCGGGATGCCGACCGCGTGCCGGTTTCCTCCAGCAGCAAGGCCGCGGAACTCGCCGCCGCTGAGCAGGGCGCCGCGGCGATCGGTTCGAGTCTCGCCGGAGAGATCTACAGCCTGAAGGTCCAGTTCGCCAACATCGAGGACAATCCCAGCAACATCACGCGATTCTTCGTGATCTCGAAACAGGCCGCCCGCCCCACGGACGACGACAAGACCGCGATCATGTTCACCACCTCGCATAAGGCCGGGGCGCTCGCCGAGGTGCTTGATGTGTTCCGCGACCACGGGCTGAACCTGACTCACATTGACAAGCGGCCCAGCAAGCGGGTTAACTGGGAATACGTGTTTTTCATTGACTTTCCTGGCCATCAGGAGGATCCGGTCGTCCGCAAAGCCATCGCCGACGCCGGAAGGCACTGCCTCCAGATGACCGTGCTAGGCAGCTTCCCGCGGGCCAAGGACGTGGTGTGAGGCAATGACGAAATCCGAATGACGAATGACGAAACCGTGTAGGTCAGGCCTTGGCCTGACAAGGGGATGACCCTGGGCGCGTTTCTGTCAGGACGAGGCCTGACCTGCGGGGATCGCACCATGAAGCGTGATGATCAGCGGGAACTTGCACGGCTGCTCCGCTCGCGCCATGCGTGCATCATCGTGCATACGGTTGAGGAGGACGAGGCCCTCGAGCTGGCCGCCCACGTGGCGATCGACGAGCGCGCGGACATGCTGCTGTGGTCCGCGAACACGGGCGTGCGCAGCGGACTGATCGAGCACGATGATCCCGTACCGGAGACTTCGCATCCGGCCGCGGCGCTGTGCTACTTCGCCGAGCGCTGCAAGGCCGGGCTGTGCGTCATGGTCGATCTCGCGCACCACCTCCAGGATCCCGGGACGCTGCGCCAGCTTCGCGAGGCCATTCGTTCCTGCGCCCGCGCGGGCAGGACGCTGGTGCTGATCGACCACGCCGAGCGTTTTCCGCCTGTGATCGAAGCCCACGCGGTGCGCTTCGATCTGGCGATGCCGGGGGAGAAGGAGATCGCCTCGATCGTCCGCGCGGTGGTGCGGCAGGAGCACGACCTGCTGCCGGTGAACGTGAAGCTCAGCAAGGCGCAGCTCGGCGTGATGGTCAAGAACCTGGCGGGGCTTACCCGCCGGCAGATCCGCCAGGTGGTGCGCGAGGCGATCGCCGAGGATCGCACGCTCGATGAGCGGGACATCAACCACATGCTCGCGGGCAAGCGCCGGGCGCTGGGGGCCGACGGGTTACTGGAATACATCGAGACGCCCGCGGCGCTGGATGAGATCGGGGGGATGGCGCGACTCAAGCGCTGGCTGAGGGTGCGCGAGCCGGCCATTCATGCGGAATCCGAGGACGGCCTGGAACCGCCGCGCGGCGTGCTCCTGCTGGGCGTGCAGGGCGCGGGCAAGAGCATGTGCGCCAAGGCGATCGCCACGGGGTGGCATCGCCCGCTGCTGCGGATGGATCCGGGCACGCTTTATGACCGCTATGTCGGCGAATCGGAGCGACGGCTGCGCGAGGCGCTGCGCCGGGCCGAGGCCATGGCGCCGGTGGTGCTGTGGATCGACGAGATCGAGAAGGGATTCGCCTCCGCAGCCGGGCAGAGCACCGACGGCGGGCTGAGCCGGCGCATGTTCGGCACGCTCCTGACCTGGATGCAGGACCACCGCGCCCCGGTGTTCATGGTCGCCACCGCCAACGACATCGAGGCCCTGCCGCCGGAGCTGCTGCGCAAGGGGCGGTTCGACGAGATCTTCTTCGTCGACCTCCCCACCGCCGCCGTGCGGGGGCAAATCTTCAGCATTCACCTGAAGAAACGCGGGCAGGATCCCGAAGCGTTCGATGTTGATGCGCTGGCGAAAGCGAGCGAGGGCTTCAGCGGGGCGGAGATCGAACAGGCCGTGCTGGCCGGGCTTCACGAAGCGCGGGCGAGGAAGGCGGCGCTGGACACCGACATGCTTCGGGAGGTGATCGAGACCAGCCCGCCGCTCTCCGTGACCATGGCCGAGCGGGTGGCGGCGCTGCGCCGCTGGGCGGAGGGAAGGTGTGTGCCGGCGGAGTGACGCGAAGGGATAATCATGAGATGGCTCCTTCTTATCGCAATGTGCCTCGGCTCGACGCCCGCGGCCAGGGCGGCGGACAACCGCCCCAACATCATCTTCCTCCTGACCGATGACCAGCGCTACGACACCCTGGGCGCGAGCGGCAACCCCATCATCCGCACGCCGAACCTCGACACACTGGCGGCTGGCGGCGTGTTCTTCGATCGGGCGTACGTCACCACCTCGATCTGCGCGGTCAATCGCGCGTGCATCTTCACGGGGCAGTACGCATCGGCGCACGGGATCCATGACTTTCAGACGAGCCTTTCCCCGCGGCAGCTTGCGCGAAGCTATCCGGCCATGCTCAAGGCCGCGGGCTATCGCGTGGGGTTCGTCGGCAAGTTCGGCGTCGGGACGAAGCCGGTGGGGCTTTTCGACTATGACCGCGGTTTCGACGGGCAGGGGCGATACTTCCAGGAAGTCGATGGTCGCGAGCGCCACCTCACGGAGTTGATGGGCGACTGGGCGATCGAGTTCCTCCGAACACACGAGGGTGATCGGCCGCTGTGCCTCTCGGTGAGCTTCAAGGCGCCGCACGTGCAGGATGACGATCCCCGGCAGTTTCTGTACGACCCCGCGCTCGAAGACATGTACGCGGAGGATGTGATCCCGCCCGTGCCGCTGAGTGAGCGGTCGTTCTTCGAGGCGCTGCCGGAGTTCCTCCGCACCAGCGAGAACCGCCGGCGGTGGCACAAGCGCTTCGCCGATGACGCGATGTACCAGCGCTCGGTGAAGGGATACTACCGGCTGATCAGCGGGGTGGACCTCGCGGTGGGAAGAATCCTGCGGACGCTGCGGGAACTGGGGATGGAGAAGAACACCGTCATTCTCTTCACTTCGGACAACGGCTTCTACCTCGGCGAGCGCGGCTTCGCGGGCAAGTGGTTCGCCCATGAGGTGTCGATCCGAGTGCCGCTGATTGTGTACGACCCCAGGCCGGACGCCGCGCTCCCGGGAAACGCCGGGACGCGCCGGGAGGAACTGGTCCTGAGCATCGACCTGGCGCCGACCATGCTGGCCCTGGCGGGCATCGAACCCCCCGCGGAAATGGACGGCCTTAGCTTCCTCCCGCTGATCCGGGGCAACGCGCCACACTGGCGGACGGAGTTCTTCTATGAGCACCTCTTTCAGCACCCGCACATCCCCCGCTCCGAAGCGGTGCGCACGCAGCGATGGAAGTACATCCGGTACATCGACATCGAACCGCCCTATGAGGAGCTGTACGACCTCCCGACTGATCCGCACGAGGAGCATAACCTGGCCGGCCTGGACACTCAGGAAGCGACGTTGCGCATGATGCGTGAGAAGTGGCGAGCCTGGCGGGAACGACTGCGCTAGGCAATCGAGAGGCTGACGATGCTCGGATTCACCACCCTCATCCGGATTGAGGCCCCCGTCGAGCGGGTCTTTGAACTGTTCACCGACCTCAATCGCGCTGCCCAGCGGATCGCCGCCGTCAAGCGGATTGAAAGGCTCACCGACGGGCCGTTCGCCGTCGGAACGCGCTTTCGTGAGATGCGGATCATGTTCGGCCGGGAGGAAACACAGGAGATGGTCGTCACCGCCTTCGATCCGCTTCACCGGTACGTCGTCGAATGTCTGGCCCACGGGGCGCACTATTTCACGACCTTCACGTTCGAACCGGCCGGTCAGGCCACGGTAGTGACCCTGGACTTCCGCGCCCGGACGCTGACGCTCGCGGCCAGGATCATGGCCGGCGCGACGTTCTGGATGATGCAGGGGACGGTTCGTCGGGCCGTCGAACAGGATATGGAAGACCTCAAGGCGGCGGCGGAAGCTCCGGCGATGCGCGAGGGCGGGTAAGCTGCTAAACTTGCCTCGAAACCATGGCCGCCCAACGTGACATCCGACGCCTGGCAATGCAGCTTCTGTACGAGTTCGACGTGCGCGGGGAGAAGGACTGGGCGGCGCTGGCCGGGACGGGGAATGAAGAGTTCGACACCCCGGACGTTCGCGCGGCGGCCCTGGCCTTGGCGGAGGCTGCCTGGCGCGACCACGCGGCCGCC
>JBGTFI010000162.1:0-6811 GCA_041747335.1 Phycisphaeraceae bacterium
CGCCCCATCCGACGGGCCTGCCCGGGCTTGATGCGCAGGGAACGGAGGACGACCTCAACGCGGCCCGCATCTCACGCGCGCTGACGGGCGCGGTGCGCCATCCGGGAGGGTCGGTGACGATCAGGATGACGCCGCCGGAGCTGGGCACGGTTCGGATCGAGCTGATGGTCCGCAATGGCGCGGTGAGCGCGGAGTTCCACGCGGAGCATGAATCGGTGCGGCAGGTGCTCCACCAGCGCATGGGCCAGTTGCATCAGGCGCTTGAGAGCCAGGGGTTGACGGTGGAGCGCCTGGGGGTTCAGACGCCCCAGGCCGGAAATGGGTCAGCGTTTCGTGAGGAGCAGGGTTTCGGATCGCCGCAGGACGGGCGCAGCCGCGGACAGACGGACCGTCGGCGGGATGACCCGCAGGACCGGCCGGACGGTGAAGACAGCGGGCGTGGTCGGTTTGAGGAAGCGATGGTGGGAATCGTTTGATGATCGTCGACGGTGGGTCGGGCGTCGCGGGAAGCAGGATCTAAGAGGCAAGGAGCGCGGCTATGTCGGCAGGAGCCATCGGCGGAGTGGGCACGTCACAGGCGATCGAGGGCGCCTTCGGTTCGCTCAAGAGCGCGGATTTCATGAACGTTCTGCTGTCTGAACTCTCGAACCAGGATCCGTTCGAGCCGGCGGACTCCTCGGCGCTGCTCGAACAGCTCAGCAGCCTTCGCAACATCGAAAGTCAGCTTTCGCTGCAGAAATCGATTGAAACGCTGGTCAACCAGAACCGGTTGGCGTCCTCGGCCGGTCTGATCGGCAGGGGCGTCGCCGGACTGGGCGACAACGGCCTGCAGGTCCAGGGCGTGGTGCAATCGATCCGCATCGAGGGCGGCGAAGCGATTCTCGAACTGAGCGGAGGCAAGTCGGTGCGGGCCTCGAACCTGTCGCGCATCCTTGACCCGTCGGGAGCAGGCGATGGCGAGACCGGGCCGTTGTGGGATGTCGCCGATGCGCAAGGCAATCGGACGCCCGACGGCGTGGTGGACGCGACGGACGTGGCGGTCTGGAACCAGATTCTCCTGGAGAACATGAACCGCGAGTATCGCGCCGCGGACTTCGCGGACGGGCGGATTCCGCCGGACAAGGTGGGACAGAAGTTCCTGCCGCGCGGGTTCGGCGATGGGGATTTCAACCGTGACGGAGTGATCGACGCGGCGGACATTCAATTGGTAAGTGAACTGGCGGCTGAGGTCTTCCGAGTGTCGCAAGCGGCGGGGGCTTGATTTAAATCGAACGCGATGAGCCACGAAGCGCAACTGCTGCGAATGCTCGAACCGGCGGTCCGCCCCGGCAACCTCCCGGCGCCGACGCGTCCGGCGACGCCGCCCGTTGAGCAGCGGGACTTCGAGACGCTCCTTCAGGAGGCGACGGCCCAGGTGAGCGGCACGAACGACGAAGGCGCGCCCGACGCGGGGCGCACCCCGAAGGATTCGCCCGACCCCCTCGCGCCGCTGGGGACGTTGGGCAGGATCGAGAACCAGTCGCTTCGGCAGCTTCTCTCGGCGCACGGGGTGGACAGCGAAACTCGAAAGAGCGCCTGAATGAGGATGAACGAACACTTCACGGAGACGCGATCATGGGTTTGACGACAGCGCTTTACACTTCCCTCAGCGGGCTGGTCACCAGTTCGCAGGCCCTCGAAGTCGCGGGCAACAACATCGCCAACGTCAACACGACGGCGTTCAAGTCCAGCCGCGCGCTGTTCGAGACGCAGATCTCGCAGAACATCCTGTCGCCCGCGGGTCCGTCGGCGAACCTGGGCGGGCGCAACCCGTCGCAGGTGGGCCTGGGGGTGCGCATTTCGGGCATCCAGCGCGACTTCACCGGCGGAACGCTCCAGCCCACGGGCAAGAACACCGACGTGGCGATCGAGGGCAACGGGTTCTTCATCCTCAACCAGTCCGGGTCCACCCGCTACACCCGCGCCGGGACGTTCTCGCTCGACCGCGACTTCAATCTGGTGGCCCCCGATGGGTCGCTGGTGCAGGGGTTCAGTGTGGACAGTCAGTTTAATGTCGTTCAAGGAGTGCTGGGCAAGCTCACCATTCCGGTCGGCGCGCTGACGCTGGCCGAACCGACCGAGGAGGTGCGCTTCGCGGGGAACCTCAACGCCGGAGACAACGCGGACATCGCGACCAACGGCTCGCGCATCCTCAGCACCGCCATGAGCGAGCAGTCCACGGGACTGGCGGCGACCGCCGCCACGCTGCTGACCGATCTTCAGCGTCCGGCGGACGACGGCGTCAGCCCGCCGGTGCCGATGTTCCAGGGCGGTGGGGTCATTCAGATTCGGGGTATCCAAAAGGGCGGGGCGACGCTTCCGGATCGCACGTTCGAGATCAACTCCACCAACAGCACCGGCAGCGACGCGGCCGGGACCACGCTCGGGGAGTTCGCGACGTTCCTGGACGAGATTCTGGGGATCGACTCGAGCATCCTCGGCGGCCCGCCGCAGGTGACTGAGACGGCCGGGGTGAACATCACGGCGTCGGGGGAACTGGAGATCATCGGGAACACGGGATACCTCAACCGCATCGACCTCACCGGAGTGAACATCCTTCACGACGGGCGCCCGCAGTTCACCCTGAGCAAGACCGCCGACGCCACCGGCGAATCGGCGACGACGGTCTTCGTGGCCTTCGACAGTCTGGGCACGCCGCTCACCATGGAGATGACCATGGTGCTGGAGCAGAAGAAGGAGCTTGGCGGGACGGTCTGGCGGTTCTACGCCCAGAGCGAGGCCGACAGCGATATCGATCGTGTTCTGGGCAACGGGCTGATCGAGTTCGACTCCAACGGCAGGCTCGTCAGCATCGAGCCTGACACGGTGCTGATCGATCGCGAGAACACCGGCGCCGAAACCCCGCAGATCATCCGCCTGAGCTTCGGAGAGGCGTCGGTCTCCGCGCTGGCGGACACCAACGCGGGAAGCCAGGTCTCCGCGATCAGCCAGGACGGTTCGCCGATCGGAACGCTCGAGGACTTCTCCATCACCGAGGACGGGACGATCGTGGGCGTGTTCTCCAACAGCCTGCTGCGGAGCCTCGGCCAGCTCGCCATGGCGATGTTCGCCAACCCCGCGGGACTCGTGGACACGGGCGGCAACACCTACAACCTCACGATCAACAGCGGGACGCCGCAGATCGTCACGCCCGGAAGCGGCGGATCGGGACGGATGGTCGGCGGGGCGATCGAGATCGCCAACGTCGAGCTGTCCGAGGAGTTCATCACCCTCATCAACGCGTCGACCGGATACAGCGCAAGCTCCCGCGTCCTGACCACCAGCGATCGACTGATCCAGGAGCTGCTGGCGGTGATCCGGTAAGCGGGCGATGAGTCTTGAGTCTTGGGTCTTGAGTCTTGGGTCTTGAGTCTTGGGTCTTGAGTCTTGGGTCTTGAGTCTTGAGTCCTAGACTCCAGCCCCCCAGCCAACCCCGGATTCCAGATACCAGACCCCGGACCCCGGACCCCAGACCCCAGACCCCAGACCCCAGACCCACCCTGCCATGATCACCGTCACACGGCTTAACGGAAAGCGCGTCGTGGTCAACGCCGAGCTGATTCGCTCGGTGGAGGAGAACCCCGACACGACCATTCAGCTCATCAATGGCGACCGCATGATCGTGCGCGAGTCGATGCAGCGCGTGGTGGAGCTGGCGATCGAGTACGGCCGGTCGCTGCGCAAGCTCATGGCGCCGTCATGAGCGGGCTTGGGGAGGCTCCGATAACAGGGGTTCCAGACCGATAACCGCCGTCCCAAACGGGCGTCTAGACGACTTGGAACCACTCGACCGATAAGCGCAACCACGGAAGTTCGCACTTGCAAGGGACGCAGTCATGGACCTGGGCAGTCTGTTTGGAATCCTCGCCACCTGGTTGCTGATCATGTGGGCGCTGATCTCCGGTTCGAGCGGCAATCTGAGCTACTACCTGGACACGCCCAGCATGATTCTGGTGTGCGGTGCGTCGGGCGCGGTGATCTTCCTGGTCCTTCCGGTGGGCAACGCGAAGGTCACGATCAAGGTGCTCAAGAAGGCGTTCTTCCATAAGTCGCGGGCGATCGACAAGCTCATCGAGCAGCTCGTCTCCTTCGCGGAGATCGCCCGGCGCGACGGCATCCTCAGCCTGGAGAACGCCGTCAAGGACGTGGACGATCCCTTCATCGTCCGCGGCATCCAGATGGCGGTGGACGGAACCGACCCGGAACTGATCGAGCAGATCATGAAGACGGAGCTGGAGAACGTCGAGGAGCGTCACGGCAGGGGAAAGAGCATCTTCGACGCCATCGGAAAGTACGCCCCCGCGTTCGGCATGATCGGGACGCTCATGGGTCTGGTGGTCATGCTCAAGAACATGAAGGATCCTTCGAGCATCGGCGCCGGCATGGCGGTGGCGCTGCTGACCACGCTCTACGGCGCGCTGATCGCCAACGCCTTTGCGCTTCCGGTGGCCGACCGCCTGGCGATCCGCAGCGGCGAGGAGCTTCTTTACAAGACCATCATCATTCAGGGGGTCATGGCGATCCAGAGCGGCGACAACCCGCGCGTGGTCGAGCAGAAGCTCCGCACGTATCTGCCCCCCTCCGCGCGCCCGGCGGGCGAGGAGAAGGAGGCGGCCTGAACACGGTTCGATCCCTGTCGTATACGTCCGACCCTCCCCGACCCCCGACCCCCGACCCCCGACCCCCGACCCCTGACTCAGAGCGCGATTCATGTCCCGCAAGAAGTGCAAATGTCCGCCCGCCGGAGCGCCCGAATGGGTTATGACCTTCGGCGACATGATGTCGCTGCTTCTGACGTTCTTCATCATGATCGTCTCGATGAGCGAGATCAAGAAGGAGGATGAGTTCCTGGCGGTGGTCGACGCGATTCAGAAGGCCTTCGGGATGCACGGGGGCGGGGCGCGCATGCCCACCACCGAGCCGCCCGAGCAGAGCATGCGCGAGCGCCTGGACCGACTTCAGCTTGCCCGCGAGCCGAACCGTTCGCACACGATCGAAGAGGGAACCGAAGGTCGGCACGACACCGTGACGCTCGTCCGCGAGGGCGACCGGTACATCGTGGGCAGCCGGATCACCTTCGATCCCGGTTCCGCGGAGCTGACCGAAGAATCGATCCCGCTGCTGACGCAGATCGCGCGGCAGGTCAAGGGTCTCAAGAACAAGCTCGAGATTCGCGGTCACGCCGCGACCTCTGAGGAACGGGTCGATTCACCTTATCCGGACCTTCACGCCCTGAGCTTCGCCCGCGCCCGCGCGGTGGCGCGGTTCCTGACCAGTCCGGAGGTGGGCATCGACATCGACCGCATCCGCCTGATCGCCGTGGGCGATGCCGAGCCGGTACGGGTTCGTGTGTACAGCGATTCGGCTCTTGAACCGAACCGGCGGGTGGAAGTGGTGCAGATGGAGGCGGTCACCGACGACTTTCGTCAGCCCGAAAGCGATGGCGCCCGGTAGGCGGTCTTCAAGGCGCCCCCTTCATCAGCCGAAGTTGAGGTGAGCATGGCGGAAAAGAAGGAAAACCAGGCGCCCGAGGCGGCTAAAAAGAAACTGCCCCTCAAGACGCTCATCATCCTGGGGGTGGTGCTGCTGCTGGAAGTCGGCACGATCGTGGTGGTGTACAAGCTCGCGGGCGGTCCCGCCGTCGCCCAGGCGGACGACGAGGCCGCACGACGCCTGCTTGTGATGGAGCAGGAGGTCGAGGAGCTGGTCGTTTCGGACAAGTTCCCCAACAAGCGGTCCGGTAGAACCTACGTCTACGACACCGAGGTCTTCATCGTCGTCAAGCGGAAATTCCAGGAGAAAGTGCAGGAACTCAAGGAGCGCAAGGCCGCCCAGATCGCCGCGGACATCCGCGAGATCATCTCCAGCTCCGAACCCTCGCACCTCAACGAACCGACGCTCGCCACCCTGCGCAACCGCATCAAGGCCGCACTTGACGAGCGCTTCGGCAGGGACGAGCAGGAAGACAGGCCGATCATCGAGAGCGTCATCATCAGCAAGCTCATTCCCTTCGCCGCGGACCTGTAGCCGATAACTCATGCGATCCGGTCCGTGCGTCCGATAGTGACCGGGCCGCCGCCGTCGCGCGGCGCGTTGTGCATTGAAGGTCCATCATGGCGGAAGACACCAGCGAAGCATTGAACGATGATCAGGCGGTCGATGAGGGCGAACTCGCGGTCGCCGCGGACGCCGAATGGCGCGCGTCGCCAACGACCGCGCTCGGCGCCAGGAGCGAGGCCGCGGGCATCGACCTGCTGCACGATGTCAATCTTCAGGTGACCATCGAACTGGGCAGGGCACAGATGCTCGTCGAGGACGTGCTGCGACTGGGCGAAGGCAGCGTCGTGGAGCTGGACAAGCTCGCGGGCGACCCCGTGGACGTGTACGTGAACCAGCGCCTGGTGGCGCGCGGCGAGGTGCTGGTGCTCAACGACAACTTCTGCATCCGCATCAGCGAGATCATCGCGGACCTCGAAGAGCAGGCCGAGGCCGCCGCCGCCGAAACCGAGGCGCAGGCAGAGGGTCAGCCCTCCGCCGCGGCGACCTGAACCCCGTTCCCCTCGCGCCAGGCACGGTGGAACCGTCCCGCGCGAACGTGCGATCACCACTCGCACGAGCATGCGCCATCGCAACCGGCCAAGGAGGGCCTGTGCGTCTCGTATTCCACTTCTGTCGCCATTGGGTTGCGCGCGGCCTGCTGGTCGCCGCGATGGTGTGCGTTGTACCGGCAGCACCCGTTCGCGCCCAGCCGCCCCAGGCGCCGCCCGCTGCC
>JBGTFI010000163.1:0-1644 GCA_041747335.1 Phycisphaeraceae bacterium
ATCGCGCTTCCGGCTGAGGCGGCGCGGCTCTCCGGCCCATCGGTGCGCATGAACCACACCACCGGCGTCGCCGCGTGGTGGAAGTCGCCCGAAGACCGCGCGGCCTGGACGTTCGAGGTGGCCGAGGCCGGGCTGTACGACATGGTCGTCACCTGGGGCGTGCCGGACGGCGCCGCGGGGCAGGCGTTCGTGATCGAGCTGGGTGGTGAGGCCGTCCACACCGGGCGCTTCACCTCCACCGGCGATTACGCCAACTTCGACCGCCGAATCTTCGCCGTGCTGGAACTGGCGAAGGGGACGCACGAGCTGGTCTTTCGGCCGGCGGAGACCGTGCGCGGGGATGACCTGGCGGATGTTCAGTCGATCGCACTCGTCCCCCATGGCCAGGGCGGCGCGGATGACCGGTCGGCCTCGCCGTTCATCGTTCCGCCGGGATTCGAGATTTCCCTCGCGGCCGGGCCGCCGCTGGTCGAGCGACCGATCATGGCGTCGTTCGATCATCAGGGGCGGCTCTACGTCGCCGACTCGGCGGGGGTGAACCTGCCGGGGGCGGAGCTTGCGAAGAATCCGCCGCACGTGATCCGCCGGCTGGAGGATACCGATGGCGACGGTGTGTTCGATACGAGCATCGTCTTCGCCGACAAGCTTGTGTTCCCGCAGGGGCTGCTGTGGCATGACGGGGCGGTGTTCGTCGCTTCGCCGCCGAGTTTCTGGCGGCTGGAGGATACCGATGGCGACGGCGTGGCGGATAAACGCACGGTGCTGGTCACCGGCTTTGCCAACACCGGCGTGGCGGACGATCTTCACGGGGCTTGCCTCGGCCCGGACGGGCGCATCTACTTCATGCCCGGGCGGTTTCCGCACCGCGTGAGCCTGCCCGATGGCACGCTGCTGCGCGAGGCGGTCGGGCCGTGGGTGATGCGTGTGCGGCCGGACGGGCGGGATGTGGAGTTCGTCAGCGGCTCGCAGGGCAATCCCGTGGAGCTTGATTTCCTGCCCGGCGGGGATTACTTCGTCTCGGGCACGTTCTGGGCCAAGCCCTGGTTCGGGCAAGGGCTGCGCGATGCGCTGATTCACGGCGTCGAGGGCGGGGAGTATCCCGTCCTCGATCAGGACTACACCGACCGCGTCCGCACCGGCGAGCTGCTGCCGGTGCTGGTGGAGATGTCGGCCACGGCCCCGGCGGGGATGACGATCTACCGCGGCGATGCGCTGGGAGAAGACTTCCGCCACAACCTCTTCGCCACCTACTTCAACACCCGCAACGTCCAGCGGCACGTGCTCACGCGATCCGGCGCGACCTTCACCGCCGTGACGAGCGATTTCGCCATCGGCGCGCACGATGATGTCCACCCCACGGACGTGCTGGAGGATGCCGACGGCAGCCTGCTGATCCTCAACACCGGCGCATGGTTCCGCATCGGCTGCCCGACCTCCAAGATCGCCAAGCCCAACGTGCTGGGCGGCATCTACCGCGTGCGCAAGCAGGGCGCTCCGGCGCAAGACGATCCTCGCGGGCTGGGGATCGCGTGGGATACGATCGACGATACGGCGCTCGCAGGGCTGCTGGATGACGGACGCTTCGCCGTGCGGCGGCGCGCGACGGATGCGCTGGCGGCACGCGGGCAATCGGCGATGAGCGGG
>JBGTFI010000164.1:0-3862 GCA_041747335.1 Phycisphaeraceae bacterium
GGCGGTCGAGGGCTCGCCGGTCGAGCGAGATCCGCTCTCCCCGCCGACAGGGGAGGAGAAGCGCCACGTCATGCGGCACCGCGCCGAGCTGATCGACGCCCTGCTCGAGGAACGCGCCGGGGACGATGCGTGGACCGTTGCCTGCTCATTGACCGGCAAGGAGAATCAGGATGATGAAGGCCAAAGCTAAGGAACACTCGGCCGATTCCGTCGCCGCAAGGGCGACCCGTGTCCTGCTGGTCGAGGACCATGCCCTGGTGCGCCGGGGGATGTCGGAGCTGATCGAGCAGGAGCCGGATCTGGCGATCTGCGGCGAGGCGGACGACGCCCCGAGCGCGTTCCAGATGATCGCCAAGCTGCTGCCGGACGTGGTGGTGGTCGATCTGACGCTCAAGGAGGGCAGCGGGATCGAGCTGATCAAACAGGCGAAGGCCAGCTTCCCCAACATCAAGTTTCTCGTGGCGTCGATGCACGATGAGAAGGTTTACGCCGAGCGCGTCCTGAGCGCCGGGGCGATGGGATACGTCAGCAAGCAGGATCCTGCCGACACGATCATCGAAGCGATCCGGCGGATCCTCAAAGGCCGGGTGTACCTGAGCGACCGGATGGCCGACAGGGTGCTGCACCGGCTGGTGGATGGGCATGAAGCGGTCGAGACCTCGTCGGTGGAGAGCCTCTCGGACCGGGAGCTTCAGGTGTTCGAGATGATGGGGCGCGGGATGCCGCCGCGCGAGATCGCCGAGAAACTGCACCTGAGCACCAAGACGATCGACACCTACCGGCAGCGCATCAAGGAGAAGCTCAACCTCGCCAGCGGGCACGAGGTGATGCGCCACGCGATGCAGTGGGCGCTGGAGCAGCGATGAACAGGCGTCCGCGGCGGGTCGCACCCCTCAAGCGACCGGGTGGGTTACACTTCGCGCATGAGCATGAAATGCGCGATCACCGTGTGCCAGGTTCCTCAGGCGGCGGCCGGGCCGTTTGTCCTCCACGGCGACCTGAGCGAGTGCCTGGCGCAGGCCTGCGAGTTCGGGTTCCATGGCGTTGAGCTGTTCCTGCCGGGGGGCAGGTCGATGGATTCGGATCGACTGGCCGGGCTGCTCGCCGAGCATGGGCTTGAGCTTGCGGCCCTGGGGACGGGGGCGGGATGGGTGGTCCATCAGCTCACGCTCACATCCGCGGATGAATCCACGCGCGCCGCGGCGCGGGAGTTCGTCCGGGGGATGATCGACCTGGCGGCCCCGTTTGGCGCCCCGGTGATCATCGGTTCGATGCAGGGCCGTCATGCCGCGCCGATGGATCGGCCTGCGGCGATGGGGCTGCTGGCGGACGCGCTGAGCGACCTGGCGGGGTATGCGGTCGGGCGCAACGTCCAACTTCTCATGGAGCCGCTCAACCGTTACGAGTCGAACCTCATTAACACGCTGACTGAGGCAGGGGCGCTGCTGGACGCGCTGGCCGCGCCGAACGTGAGGATTCTGGCGGACCTGTTCCATATGAACATCGAGGAGGCGGAGATTTCCGCGGCCTTGCGCGGCGCGGCGCGGCATCTGGGACACATCCACCTGGCGGATTCCAACCGCCGCGCGGCCGGTTTCGGGCACCTCGACTACCAACCCATCGCGGAGGTTCTGCGGTCCGTTCGTTATGAGGGGTATCTCTCGGGGGAGGTACTCCCTTTGCCAGACGGGTCGGCGGCGGCCTGTCAGACGCTCGAGACGTTCCATAGACACTTCGCGCCGAAGGCGATGTGACCCGGAGCGTTCGTGCGCGGCGGTCTGGGCATTGGATACCGGGCGGAAGGGGCGCCTTGTCCGATTGTGACGGTGGGGCAGGATCGTCATGCGCACGATTCAGGGCGGGGTTCTTGACTTGGGCGGCGGATATCGTCTGGTTAGCCCGGTCACGCGGTTATTGGGCCGGTTATGACGGCGAGGTGCCGGGTGATCGCAGGGGATCACGACCAAACGTTCAAGAGTGGGACGGGGTCGGACGATCCCAAGGGCGAATCGGTTGCACGACGCGCGCCCCGGCCAATGGGCCCAGGCGGGGCGCGACGGCGAAGCCGGTTCGGGACTTCGCCGAGCGTTTCGGCGTCAGGCATGACAGTGGATCGGGTTCACGTGAACCCGCGCAGACTTCAGACGGTTCGCACTTTGAGGAGAAAGCAAGCAATGACGGCACGCAAGAGAATTTCAGGTTTCACGCTCGTGGAAATCCTGATCGTCGTGGTGATCCTCGGTATTCTCGCGGCGATCGTGATTCCCCAGTTCTCGAACGCCAGCGAGTCGGCCAAGGCCAGCAGCCTGATTTCGCAGCTTCAGACGCTGCGGAGCCAGCTCGAACTGGCGCAGATTCAGCACCAGGGCGTGTATCCGAACATCCTGGGCGACGGGTCGGACGCGGCGCAGTGGAACGCGCTGACGCAGCAGACCGAGCAGGTGGCCGCGTACACGCTGGCTTCGGCGGGTGACGGCATCGCGTCGAACAACGTCGGTCCGTACATCCAGCAGCCCTCGGTGAACCCCTTCACCAACACGTTCTCGGTGGTCGCCCCCGGCGGCGCCGCCGCGACCGCGGGCTGGGAGTACAACGTGAACACCGGCGCGATCCGCGCGGTGCTTCCGAACCAGAAGGCGATCGATCTGGGCCTCGTCCCCGCCGGTCACGGCGCTGGCGACGCGCACCCGGACATCGTGACCTTCTAATGCCTCGGACAATCCAAGGCCGTTGCGGCTTGACCGCCGCAACGGCTTTTTTCTTGGACCCGCAACGTCCGAGAACCCGCGAGGCCTCAAACTCCATGCGTTAACGGCGACAGCCCCCTCAGTTACGCCGATATTTCGCCGATGGACCCTCACGTAGGACGGTCTACCGGGCGGCCGACCTCCCCCACGCTCCGCCACACCAAGGAGGTTTCGACATGCGATCCATCAAGTACCTCAACACGATCCTCACCGTCCTGACCGTTCTGCTGGCGCTTCAGCTCTGGACGACCTGGACCATGCCCGCCGCCGGATGGGACCACGCCCAGCACGCCCTGGCCCAGGACGGACTGGCGAACGCCGGCGCCCAGCGCAAGCAGCTCATCGACCAGACCAAGGCGCTGACCGATAAGGTGGACCAGCTGGCCAACCTGTTCAAGACCGGCAAGGCCCGGGTGCAGGTCGAGGGCCTAAGCACCGAGAAGCCGGCGACCAACTGATCGCGCCCCCGGCATCCGAAAGGGCTGGGCGGGGTGATGTGTAGTTCTTCAGGGGAGTTGCAGCCATGAGACGATCCGCGCCGGTTTCCGCCGGATTCACGCTCATTGAAGTCCTCGTGGTCGTCACCATCGTCGCGATCGCGGGCGCGATCATCGTTCCGCACATGCTCACCCCGAGCAGTTGGGGGGTGCAGGCGGCCGGCAGGATCGTGATCGCCGATCTTCTGTTTGCGCAGAATGAAGCGATCGCCCGCCAGGCCGTGCGCCGGGTGATCTTCGATCCGCCCAACAACAGCTACCGCGTCACGGACGCGGCGGGGAACGTCGTGAACGTGCCGTTCCGGGGCGGGGACTACATCGTGGACTTCAACCGCGACCAGCGTTTCAACGGGGTGCGGCTTGAGAACGTGGCCTTCGACGGCGGACAGCCGCTGCAGATCGAGTTCGACCCCCTGGGCACGCCCTCCAACGGCGGGGTGCTCGACGTCGCCACGAACAACACCAGCTACCGGATCAATGTCGCACCGATCACCGGGCGCATCACCATCGCCCCGCTGTAGTGTCCGCCCGCCGGAGGGTCGATCCGTGCCGCGTCAAACCGCTACATCGAGGTCTCACGCCTTCAGCCGGAGCTGGTGGTCGGTCGTGACGATCGCC
>JBGTFI010000165.1:0-4692 GCA_041747335.1 Phycisphaeraceae bacterium
GCTTGCCGGGCCTGCGCTGCGGGTCGGGGCTGCGCCCCTCCCCTGCGCTACGGCCCGGCAAGCGACAGAACCCCAAACCCCGACTCTCATAACACCTGGTACATGAAATGGGGGCAGGTCAGGGCTCCCAGGATGCTCCGATTCCCGGCATTAAATCTTCCCCTTCAATCACCATCGTATACAATGAGATCATGGCGGCACGGCTTACACAGCACGAGGCGGATCAGATGCGCACCATGCCAAAGCGGCTTTCCAAGAAGGGTCGCGCTTCCTTTCGGATGCCCCCGGCAGGCGACTCCGTCGCCATTGATCTTGAATCCATCGACGGGCGGACCGCCTTCATTCTGGATGTGAACCGCGGCGGCAGGATAAAGCTCACGCGATGCTCGTATCAGGAGCGCTACCGAGTTGTTGACATCCTTGCCCGTCTGGATATTGATGGACCGCCGCACACCAATCCGACCGTGCCGAATCCCCCGCTTCCAGCCCTCGTCCTCTACAACGGCGCTCGGATTCCCTGTCCACACTTTCACTTCTATGTCGAGGGGTTCGACGCCAGATGGGCGGTGCCAGCGATCGACTACGGCTTTTCGGAGTATTCCGACCTTGTGAGGGCACTTATGCAATTCATGAATCATTGCGGCGTGCAGGACTGGCCGACGATCCAGTATCCCATCAATTGAACTATGGCCGAGAGCATCAACAACCTGATCGACGCGTACGTCCGCTGGCTGCGACAGGGCGTCTCTGTGGAAAACGTTGGGGAAGCGTATGAAATCACGACGCCCTTTCTTGATCGACACAATGATCATGTGCAGCTCTACGTACGAGCCGACGAACATCGTCTTGTGCTTTCCGATGACGGATACGTCATTTCGGATCTGCGGCACTCCGGCTGCTCGCTGGACACGGAGCATCGGCGACGCTTCTTGCAGTCAATTCTCAACGGTTTTGGCGTTCAGCGCGAAGGGGATGCGCTGATCGCCATCGCGCACAATGGCGACTTCCCTCAGCGCAAGCACGCCTTGATCCAGGCGATGCTGGCGGTTGGTGATCTCTTCGCTACCGCCACATCACACGTCCGGAGCCTTTTCCTAGAAGATGTAGCTCTCTACCTGGAGCAGATCGGTGCTCGCGCCTTCCCCGATTTTCAGTTGATGGGCAAGAGTGGGTTTCAGCACAAGTTTGATTTCGCGCTTCCGAAGTCCCCATCTGCGCCAGAACGCCTCGTGCGAGCCGTGAATCGTCCGACGAGGGACTACACCCAATCGCTGATCTTCGCATGGACCGACACACGGGAGGCGCGCGCCGACCATTCCAAAATGTATGCGATGCTCAACGACACGGAAGACAAGGTTCCAGGTGATGTTATGGACGCGCTGCGGAAGTACGATATCGTCCCGGTGCCTTGGAAAGACAGGGACCAACATCGCCTAGACCTCGCGGCCTGACTCGACTGTCCCGCGCAAAGGCGGATTCGACCGACAAAGAAAGGGGGAGCCGGTCAGAATACTCTGGAGTGTTTGGTCGTCTTGCCGCGTGGGCCTCCCCACCTTCCCCCCAAAACCATACGCAAGCGCTCATTTTCCGTAAATCCTTTCCCCACAATAAGTAACATCGATCAATTTGACGTTCTCCCTCCGATTCGCTATGCTGACTGGACTATGCCCACACGCACGCGCCCCAAGTCCTCCGCCAAGAGGGCTGCAACCGCTTCCAAGAGCAAGAAGACCACGCGTAAGACCCCGGCCGCCCGCAGCACCGCCGCCAGCCGATCCGCCGCACGGGGGGGCGCCGCGGCGAAATCGAGTCCCGCGGTACCCATCACCAACTACACCACCGCTCTGCGCTGGCTCTATGACCACGTCGATTACGAGCGGATGCGCATCGTCCCCTACAACAAGCGCACCTTCAGCCTCGAACGCATGAGAAAGCTCCTGGCCGCCCTGGACAATCCCCAGGCGGAGCTTAAGTGCGTCCACGTGGCCGGGACCAAGGGCAAAGGCTCGACCTGCGCCATGCTCGCGAGCATGCTCCAGGCCTGCGGTTACACCGTGGGCCTCTACACCAGCCCCCACCTGGTCGACCTGCGCGAGCGCCTGACCATCGACGGACAGGTGCCCAGCCACGCGGAGATGGCCGACCTCTTCAAGCGCGTCGCTCACGCCGAAGCCAGACTCGGAGACGTCAACCTCAGCTTCTTCGAGATCATGACGGCGGTCGCACTGCGCCACTTCGCCGATCAGGCGGTGGACCTGGCCGTCCTCGAAACCGGGCTGGGCGGACGACTGGACTCGACCAACGTCGTCACGCCGCTGGTCACCGGCCTCACGCGCATCGGGTATGACCACATGAACATTCTCGGGCACGACCTCGAATCCATCGCCCGCGAGAAAGCAGGCATCTTCAAGAAGGACGTCCCCGCCCTGAGCGTGCAGCAGGAACCGGCGGTGGCCAAGGTTCTTCGCGACGTGGCCGCCCAGGTCGGCGCGCCGCTCGAGTTCACCGGGCAGGAGGTCGATTTCTCCTACCGCTTCGAGGCCAACCGCGAACTCGGTCCACACACGCGCGTGAGCATCATCACCGAAACAAGCAAGTTCGAGCACCTGGCCGTGCCCCTGCGCGGCGAGCACCAGGCGCACAACTGCGGGCTTGCCCTGGCGATCATCGACAAGCTCATCGCATCGGGCATCACCCTTCCTGAGGACCAGGTCATTCAGGGTCTGGCGCGCACGAAGCTCGCCGGGCGCATGGAGCAGGTCTGGGCCGAGCCCCGCGTCATCATCGACGGCGCTCACAACGGCGCTTCGCTCCAGGCACTCATCCGGGCCCTGGGCGCTCACATCTCGTACGACTCGCTGGTGATGATCTTCGGGTGCGGACAGGACAAGGACGTCGCGGGCATGCTCAAACAGATCGCCCTGGGCGCGGACAAGATCATCTTCACCCGCGCCAAGGCCAACCCCCGCGCGTGCGAACCGGAGGATCTTCACGCCCGCTTCGCGGAAGTCTCCGGGAAGATGGCGCAGACCGCCGACTCCCTCGAACAGGCGCTCAAGCTCGCCGGGCGGGCCGTCAGCAGGGAAGACCTCATCGTCATTACCGGAAGCTTCTACCTCGCCGGGGAGGCCAAGAAGCTCTTCGCCGATCAGCAGGGTAAGCCCCGCAAGTGACGCACCTCTTGCGCGGAAACCGACCCGGCCGCCGCCGGGCCGTGTCCCCGCGCCGCGATGCACGGAGCAATCTCGCCGATGGATCGAACCATTTCGCTTACGCTGGCCTTGTTCGTATGTCTGGGCGCGCTCGCGGCGCCGCGCGTCGTCGCGCAACCGGCACTTGCGCCCGGAGAACTCAACGAAACCATCGACGCCACCGTCCACCTCCTCAAGACCGCCGCTCAACCCCACCGTGACCGCCGCCATCAGAGCCTGCTCCTGGCGCTGCGACACCTCCGCGATCCCGAACTCAAGCCCTTCTTCGAACACCTTCTGACCCTCCGTTCCAACGAGATGCGCATCCACGCCATCCTCGGACTGGCGGAGTCCGATCCCGCCCATCGCCTGGATCTCACACGCCTGGCGGAACTCCCAAACCCCGAGGCGCAGATTCAGACGATCATGGCCGCGATGGACAACAGCCTCTTCACCGATGACGACGCTGCGCAGCTCCTGGCCTGGCAGGGTGTCGAACCGGCCGTCAAAGAGGTCATCGCCACCCAGCTTGTCGCCGCGAAGAAGTTCAATCAGCCCGAACTCCTGCGGGAAGGGCTTGCCTCGGACAACACCGGCCGCGCGGGCCTGGCGGCCGTGCTCCTGACCCAGCTCGGCGATCCCGCCGGGCGCGATGCCCTGTACAACCTCAAAGGCCCGGATCATCGCACCCTCGACGCCGTCCGCACGGTCCTGCTCGGAACGATCATGCGACTCGAGCTCGACCGCGCCGCGCCCTGGGCCATGACCCTCGCGCAGGATCCGGCCATCCCCGCGCGGCAGCAGCAGCTCGCCCTCCACGTCGCCATGCGCTTCAACGTTCCCGGCTCGGTCGACCGCTGGCAGAACCTTTACCAATCCGCCACCGGCACCGCCGCCCGCATCCGCCTGGGGCTGATCGCCCTGCGCGTCGCCCCGTGGACCGACCCTTCGGTCTTCGACACCCTGCTTCGCACGGAGGATGATCTGCTCAAGGCCATGGGGAAAACCGCCTCCGCCATCGCCTCCAAGGGCGATGTCCCCGCAACCGTCCGCGAACTTCTCCAGACAAGAAGCCCCATCGTCAACGAGTGGCTGGCCCTGTACCTCCGAGACCAGGCGCCCCCGGAAACCGCGAAGGAAACGCTCCTGGTCTGGTTCGAAGACTGGCGTCAGCGCCCCGCTCCGGAACTCACCGCCTCGCTCGAGCACATCATCAGCGCCACGCAACTGATGTTCGATACGGACGGCCAGTGGGCCTCAGAGCAGCTCCGTCCCGTCATCGCGCGCGACGATACGCCGACCGTTCTCATTCAGGGCATCCTCATGGGCCTTCTTCGCACCCGCGATGACCGGGCAGCCGCGGTCCTCGACGGCGCCAGGCCGTTCAACGTCGAACTGGCGGACAACCTGGCCCTGGTCGTCAAGGTCCGTCACGGCGCGCCGCTGACCGACGACGAAACGCGGCGCCTGGCCCTGCTTGTCCGCGGTGGCGGGGGGATGC
>JBGTFI010000166.1:0-18609 GCA_041747335.1 Phycisphaeraceae bacterium
CGTTTCGGCGGCGGCGACGGCGGGGAGTGTGTCGCCGAAGGCGGAGCGTGCGGCCTGGTAGACGGGGAAGACGAGGGGCAGGGTCATCGCGCCCAAGGCGCAGAGTGCGGCGAGGGTTGTGAGGAGTCGTGCGAGGAGGGCGCGAGGCTCGAAGCGCGCGCCCAGGCGCTGGTAGGCGAAAGCGCCGGCAGCGGAGGCGATGAGGTAGATGGCCAGGACGGCGGCGAAGCTGTAGATGGAGTTCTCGATGATCTGGGCGAGCATGCGCAGGCCGAGGACTTCGTACCCGATGCCCAGGAGTCCGGTGGCGAAGACGCACAGACGGAACAGGGCGGGGGCGGGCGGATCGGTTGAGGGTGATGGCGGCGGTTCGGTAGGCTGATGCTCGCGAAAGGCGATCAGGACGAGCGCGGCCGCGAGCGCGGCGGCGATGGATAGGACCATGAGGGCGGCGGTCATGCCGACGGTGGGGAGGAGGGCGAAGGTTCCGGCGAGGACGCCGACGAGCGCGCCCAGGGTGTTGACGGCATACAGCCCGCCGATGGCGCGTCCGTCGCGGGAGAGGGGCGAGAGGAGGCGGTCCATGGCCGGGAGCGTCGCGCCCATGGCGGCTGTGGCGGGGAGGAGGGTGAGAAGCGGCAGCGCGAAGGCCAGGAGCCAGTGGCGGAGGGGCGACGGGGTCAGTCCGATCCAGTGGGGGGCGTGGGCGGTGAGGGCGGGGATGAGGAGAATGGTGAACAGTCCCCAGGCGGCGATGATGAGTTCGAGGGCGACGTACCAGAGCGCGGGATGTCGGGCGGAGGCGATCGGCCGATCGAGGGACCAGGCGCCCAGGGCGATTCCGGCGAAGAACGCGGCGACGACGGCGAGCACGGCCGCGAGGTCATGGCCCATGCCGACGGCGAAGAGTCGCGTCCAGACGATCTGATAGCCCAGCCCGGCGGCGCCGGAGAGGAAGAAGGCCAGGTAGGGAAGGATGACACGGCGGCGCGGGTGCATGGGGGCCGAGGTCATCGTAGCGGGTGGGGCGCGAGAGGCCCGCGATCCACCGAACATCCGAAAGCACTGGCGGGCGATCCGCCAGTGGCACCCGAGCGTCGGTGAATCCCGGGCTTCAGCGACCCCGGCCCCGGGTTCTCTTACTCGAAGACGTGACGGAGGATGACATCGCGCACGGCGGGGGCGTCGATGGATTCATCGAGGTGGCCGATGTCGGTGTGGGTCATCAGAATCGGACGGAGGGATTCGGGCATGTCCGGTCGGCCGTGGGAGCCTTGGACGAGCGAGGCGTCAAGCGGGATCACATCCAGCAGCGCCCTCATGCCCAGGGCCTTGCGCTGAAAGAGTCGCCAGGCGATCTTGAGCTTTGGAAGGGGAATCTTCGGATCGAGGAACAGTTCGGCGGGGTCGTATCCGGGTTTGCGATGGATATCGACGGTGCGGGCGAAGTCCGGCGCGCGGGCATCGTCGAGCCACCAGGGGTAACTGAACCATCTGCCCGCCTGGGCGACGAGGACGATTTCGCCGGAGCGCTCGTGGTCGATAGCGAGCTTCGCGCGGTCTTCGCGGAGCAGCACCCGCTCGACCCCCGGAATGGCGCGACACAGGTCGGCGAAGCGGGGGATGTCGCGCTCGTGCTTCACATAGACGTGCGTGAGTTGATGATCCACCACCGCGAAGGCGTCGCTGGCGCCGGGATCGAGCAGTTCGAGGCCCTCTTCCTCGCGCAGGCGGATCGCGCCTTCCTCGCGGAGGATGCGATTGATCTCGATCGGCCCGGTCACCTGTTCGATGCCGTACTCGCTGAGGATCATGACGCGCGTGTCCTGCTTCTCGAAGAAGTCGAGGAGGCGCGCGACCTCGAAATCGACCTCCGCCACAGCCAGGGGAATGTCCGGATGATCGGGGCCGAGCTTCTGCAGCGCGTAATCCAGGTGCGGAAGGTAGATGAGGGTGAGGGTCGGATCGTGCTTCTCGCAGACGTGGAGAGAAGCGTCCACGATCCAGCGGGTGGAGGCGATCGAAGCGGCCGGCCCCCAGAACTGAAAGAGCGGGAAGCGGCCGAAGCGTTCGGTAAGTCCGTCGCGGAGGGTCGGCGGTTCGGTGTAGCAGTCGGGGATTTTTCGGCCGTCGGCCTTGTAGATCGGGCGCGGGGTGACGGAGAAGTCGGCGCTGGAGTACATGTTGTACCACCAGAAGAGGTTGGCGCAGGTGAAGGAGGGATCGCGTTTTCGTGCGGTTTCCCATACCTTTTCGCCGTGAACCAGGCGGTTGGACTGCTTCCAGAACTGGACTTCGCACTGCTCGCGGTGGTACCAGCCATTGCCCACGATGCCGTGCCCACTCACGGGCAGGCCGGTGAGCATGGAGGATTGCACGGTGCAGGTGACGGCTGGGAGCGTCGGGCGGAGGGTGGTGACGATCCCGCGGTCGGCGAAGCGTTTGAGCCTGGGCGCGTGCTCGCCGATCAGCGAGCGCGTCAGGCCGACGACGAGGATGACCGCGGTCCGGTGCATGAGGCGACTGCTCGCTCAGTGGTCGTGATCGTGGTCGTGTCCGGAATGGTCGTGACCGGCGTGGTCATCGACCTGCGCCGGAACGGCGTCGGTGTGTCCGGCGTGGCCGTGGTCGTGGTCATGGGTGCGGCCTTCGACGAGGTGAATCACCCAGGCGAGGGCGAGTCCGGTGAGGAGGGCGGTGGAGAGTTTACCGCGATCGTGCTGGTGGAACTGGAGTTCGGGGAGGAGGTCGGAGAGGGAGATGCAGAGGAAGGTTCCGGCGCTGAAGGCCAGGGCCGGGCCGATGACGGCGCTGGATTCGCCGGCGAACTGGCCGTAGCCGGCGTAAAAAAGCGCCACCCCCAGGGCGGTGCAGGTGGCGTAGAGGGCATTGACCAGGTGCCTGGCCGGGAACGACCATCCGCCGACGGACATGAGGGTGATGAGGCTCATGGAGTCGAAGGGTTTGTGAAGGAAGATGACGAGGAAGACGCCCAGCCCGGGGAGGCGGCTGTCACCGCCGTGTGCGGTTTCGGCGGCGACGGCGGCGGCCAGGGCGACTCCGCCGATGACGCTGTGGAGGGTCAGCCCCATGGCCGCCCCGCTCCAGGTGAGCCGGTGGGCGGAGTGTTTCTGTGCGTCGTGTCCGTGTTGGTGTGTGTGGTCGTGGTCGTGGGTGCAGGCGTGAGACCGCGATTCTTCGTTTTGCGGCGGCGGATCGCCCTGAGCGGCCGCCTCGATCGCGCGGGCTTCGGGGACATCGTGGTGGTGGAAGCAGAAGAAGCGTTCGATGAAGAACATGGTGAGCAGCCCGGCCATGGCCCATTGGAGGAGGGTGTAGGGCGACCCGCCGCTTTCGAGGGCGTGGGGGAGCATGTGGAGCATGGCGATGCCGAGCATGAACCCGGCGACGACGCTGACGGCCAGCTGCATCCGTTTGTGGGTGAGATGGACGAGCATCGGGAGCCAGCCGCCCGTCATCGAAGCGGCCACGACCAGCAGGCAGTAGATAGCAAGGAGCAGGATGGGGGAGTTCACAGGGTACGGATCCTCATGAGGGGGCCTGCCTGAAGTCTGACCCGCAAGGCGGGGAAGGCGACCAGTATCGCCCTCGCGGTGTGGGGTTGCAAAGGGTTGGATGCCGGGGGAGTGAAGTGAGTGAAGTGGTGTGCGAGGAATGCCGACGGGATTGCATGGCGGGATGCCCCTCTTCGGTTGAGCTTGATTCCTGAGGAGGGAGCGGCTACAACAAGGTCACGGGTTCCGCGGAATCGTCCGGTTGCCCAAGCCTGCCCGGGGGTTAGGATCGGACTCGTTGGCGTCATCAGGGTTCCGCGGGGCGTGGTTCCCCAGGCGGCCTGCGTCGGCGGTTCCGCTCGTCGGGGGCTCCCGGAATTTTCGAGAGCAGTTCCGCATCGGCCCGCCCGTTTGTCAGTCAGTCTTTTCCCCGGCCGACGGTTCCCCAGGCCGGGCCGTTCCGGCGACGCATCATCGCCGCCCATTTCAGGGCCGAATGATGAGCACGCCTGGGGCGCCCCGTCGCTTACCGGTCGCCCGCATCCACTGCCCCGCCGACAGCCGGTTTGGACGGTTCGGCGGCGCTCGGGAGCAAGAGTCCCTTTCCATCCCCGGCTCGGCGAGGAGCTTATCGCGGCCTCGCACCAGCCCTCCGCCTGTAGCGCATGCCCATGAACATCAGCAAAGGCATCCTTGAACTGTCGCCCAAGGCGAACGGCCGCATCCGACAGCTCGACCAGACCCTGACCGCCACGCCGAATGACCCGGTGGTTCCGGACCGGTTGATTCAGCAGTTGGAGCTTCGTCCCGGGGTGGAGATCGAGGTGGAACTGGGCGGTACGATGAACGGACACACGCAGCCGCAGTCCCAGAAGGGTGGTAAGAAGGGCGGGAAGTACCGCAAGGGGGGCAACCGCCACGAGCTGGCCTCGGCGATCGGTCCGAAGGCCAGGTCGGTTCAGAAGATACTGACGGTGGATGGAATGCCGCCTCAGGAATACCAGGCGAACCTCCAGAAGCGCCGGTTCGAGGATCTGACGTCGGTTGATCCGGCGCCGCGGTTGACGCTTGAGTACCCCGGATGTCCGCCGGCGTGTCGGCTGATCGACCTGTTCTGCCCGATCGGGTACGGGCAGCGCGGGATGATCGTCTCACCCCCGAAGGCGGGGAAGACGACACTGCTTCAGCAGATCGCCTTCGCGATTGAGAAGAACCACCCGGAGGTGGAGGTCTTCGCGCTGTTGATCGATGAGCGGCCGGAGGAAGTGACCGACTTCCGCCGCAATGTGCCATGCACGGTGCTGGCAAGCTCGAACGACCACCATCCCGAGCGGCACGTGGCGCTGGCGATCCTGGCGATCGAGCGGGCCAAGCGAATGGCTGAGCGCGGCAGGAATGTCGTCGTCCTGCTCGACTCTCTCACCCGCGTGGGACGGGCGTTCAACACGGCTCCGAACATGCCCTTCACGGGGAGGACGCTGACGGGCGGGGTGGACGCGGGGGCGCTGTCGATCCCGAAGCGGTTGTTCGGTGCGGCCAGGCGGTTCGAGGAGGGTGGTTCACTGTCGATCATCGCGTCGGTGCTGGTGGATACGGGTTCGCGCGGGGATCAGGTGATCTTCGAGGAGTTCAAGGGGACGGGGAACATGGAGCTGATCCTTGACCGCAAGATCGCCGAGCGGCGGTTGTTCCCGGCGATCAACCTCGCCGCCAGCGGAACCCGCAAGGAGCACCTGCTGCTCACCAGCGCCGAGGAAACCACTATCACGGCCCTGCGCAGGCGGCTTTTGAACATGCAGCCGCCGGTGCAGGTCGAGCAGCTCCTGCGGGCGATGGAGCGGTTCAAGACGAACGAAGACCTGGTGGGGAATCCGCAGAGTCCGGGAAGCGAGGCTGCGGCGGCGCGATAGGGCTCACCAAGTGAGTGAATCAGTGGGGCGGGCGTCTCGCCCGCCATCAGGCCGAAGGCCTGAAAAGAGAACTGCTTGCGGTACCGCTCCGGAAGGAATTTGCGGCTTCGCCGCAATGGCGGGCGAGACGCCCGCCCCACTATCGCTCCCCCCTGTCAGGGATAGACATCAAGCCGGACGCACATGCACCTTCCCGGACTGGAACTGGACGATTCCATCGGCGAGTGCGAAGAGGGTGTAGTCCTTGCCCATTCCGACCTGGTATCCGGGCCGGATGCGGGTTCCGCACTGTCGGACGATGATGTTCCCGGCTTTGGCCTGCTGCCCGCCGTAGAGCTTGATTCCGCGATACTGGGCGTTGGAGTCGCGGCCGTTCTTGGTACTGCCCTGTCCTTTTTTATGTGCCATGACGTAAGTCTCGCTCTTCAAGCGGAAACGGGCGCGGGTTGCCCGTGTGAAGCGGGATACTATAGCGGGATGGGCGGTGGTGTCCAGCGGGGGTGAGCAGGTTGGGATTGGTGGATTTTCCGGATGGATGGCGGATCGGTGGGCCCGAGCGCCTGGGCTGTGGCGTGCGGAGCCTTTGCCACAGGCACCCTGAATCCAGATGCGCCGGTCTCTTCTTGATCTGGCATCGGGTCATGTGAAAAAAGTCTTGACCCGGTGGGAGGATGCCGCGTAGTATGGTGTGGGCATGCTTGGATTGAAGCACCCTCCTCGCCTGATCGACCAAGCGGCCGCGCGGGCCGCGCGAATTGATTTATCCGGTTATTCTGAGCAAGCAGCGTTTTGTGCCCGGCCGCGGCGTCGGAGTTGTTGATCGCGCCGGCGACGGGCGACGGCGACCAGGGGCGTCCGATGCGCGACGGGCCGTGACACGCCGCAGGCGTGTCGAAGGAATGACCCCGGGGCGGTGGCGTTTGGAGATTCCCAGTCCCCCCCAAGGAGCCTGGCCATGGGTAAGCAGAACGATTCGTGGGGCATCGAGGTGGGCGCCAGCGCGCTCAAGGCGGTGCGGCTGGTCTACGACGGGGAGGTGGTCTCCGTCGCGGATTACGAGGTGATCCCATTCAAGATGCCGCTGGTGACGCCGGACCTGGACGCGGACGAGCAGATTCAGGTGGCTCTGGATCAGTTCCTGTCGCAGCATGAGACCAAGAAGAGCACGATCGTGGTTTCGGTTCCGGGTCACGCGGCGTTCGCGCGTTTCGCGAAGCTTCCGCCGGTGGATCCGAAGAAGATCGCTGAGATCGTGCGGTTCGAGGCGGCGCAGCAGGTTCCTTTCCCGATCGAGCAGGTGGAGTGGGACTACCAGACGTTCCAGGGTGAGGATTCGCCGGATGTCGAGGTGGGCATCTTCGCGATCACGAAGGAGCGGCTGGCGCAGTTCCTGAGCAACTACCGTCAGGCGGGTCTGAAGATCGACGGGTTGACGATGTCCCCTCTGGCGGTGTTCAACGGGCTTTGCTACGACCTTCAGTTGGATCCGAAGCAGGACTCGATCGCGCTGGTGGACATCGGGACGACGAGCACGGACGTGATCATCTGCGATCACGGGGCGGTGTGGATCCGGACGCTTCAGATCGGGGGCAACGACTTCACCGAGGCGCTGATGCGGGCGTTCAAGGTGAGCTATCCGAAGGCGGAGAAGCTCAAGCGCGAAGCCCGCACCAGCAAGTACGCCCGTCAGATTTTCCAGGCGATGCGGCCGGTGTTCGCGGACCTGGTTCAGGAGCTTCAGCGTTCGCTGGGTTTCTATCAGAGCATGAACCGCGACGCGGAGATCAATCGTCTGATCGGGGTGGGCTCGACGTTCCGGCTGCCGGGGCTTCAGAAGTTCCTCAAGCAGCAGCTGAACATGGAGGTGATCCGTCCGAGCCGGTTCGAGCGTCTGGCGATCGACGGGAAGCACGAGGCGGACTTCGCGGAGCACGCGGTGAACATGGCGACGGCCTACGGGCTGGCGATTCAGGGTCTTGGCCTGGAGTGGTTGACGGCGAACCTGCTTCCGAAGCAGATCGTCCGGGAGCGGATCTGGAAGTCGAAGCAGCCGTGGTTCGCGGCGGCGGCGGGTCTGATGGCGGCGTCGGTGGGGGTGACCTATGCGTACCAGACGTATCTGCAGAAGTCGTACGAGCCGATGATTGAGCAGACGGATCAGGTTGTCCGCCCGGTGCTCGGGGAGGCGACGAAGCTGGTGGGCGAATGGCGCAGGGCGCAGTCGTTCAAGGCGTCGGAGCAGGAGATCAAGAACCTGGTGGACCTGTTCGAGTACCGGGATCTTTGGCCGAAGATTCTGCGTGACATCAACGACGCACTGGCGGCGGTCGATCCCCAGCCGGCGCTTTTGACCAACGATATCGAAGCGATTTCGCAGATTCCGCGTCGTGAGCGGCGTCGTTTCTACGTGACCGACCTGTCGGCGACGTTCGATCTGGCCGACCCGGTGTTTGAACTGTCTCAACAGCAGACCAAGCGCGACCGTGAAGCCGCCGGGCAGGAGATGAGCAGCGAGGAGCGGCGTCAGCAGACGGAAGCTGACGAACGTGCGCGCAAGACGGCGGAGGCTCAGGGGAACATCCCGAGGATGATCGTGACGCTGGAGGTTGCCACGCCCCTGGATGAGAGCCGCGCGATCGAGCTGGCGTACCAGAAGTTTTTCGCGCACCTCAAGAGCGTTCAGAAGCGTCCGGATTGGCCGTATGAGTACCTGTTCGAGGAGCAGGGGCTCAAGGCGGCGCCCGGCGGGGATACGATCAACCCGTATTCCTCGAAGGCGATGCAGGAGGGCGGTGGGGGAATGATGCACCAGATGAGGGCGTCGGGGATGGTGGCGGGTGTGGTCGGTTCGAACACCCGCGCCACGACCGACCGCGTGGAGGACATTCTGCCGATTCGGCCGATTCTTCTGGAGCCCGACGCGTCGCAGGATCGCAAGTTCATCCTGACCTGGAAGATCGACTTCCTTCCGGTCGGCAAGCGTTACACGGCGAAGGATCTGGGGATCGAGGAAGCGCCCGCGGCAACCCCGCGGCAGGAGGCATCGGTTCCGGGTTCGGACGGTCCGGCGGCTCGCGGCGGCGATTCCGGTTCGAGCACCATGGTCGCGAACAAGGAGACCCTGTGATGAAGAAAGCACTTGGTTGGCTGAAGGCGAACATCGTGATCGTGGTCTCGGCGATCGTGATCCTGGCGTCGATGGGCGCGCTGACGGTGCTGAGCGGGCGCAAGGAGCAGTTCGTGAGTCAGCTCCAGCAGCGCATCGGGACGCTCAGCGAGATCGACAACCTGCTGCAAACCCCCGTGGAGATTCCCGGCGAGGGCGGCGACCGCGGGGAAACGATGAGTTTCGCGATCAATCAGGACACGATCGAGAAGCGTCAGGCGTGGAACAAAGAGGTCGACGCGGCCGCGAAGGAGGTCGTGCAGCAGATTCAGGGGTTCAACCAGGCCGGCAGGGCGCCCATGCTGCCGGATCTCTTCCCGGTTCCGAGCCAGGGGCAGCCGTTGCGTGCGCGTGTGGAGTACCGCAATCGTCTGGCGGCGCTGATGACCCTGCCCGAGCCCGGAGCCGAGGGGCCTGTGTACTACCTCAACGCCGGTCAGCCGCCGGAGCAGGGGCTCATCAAGCAGGCGATTCTTGAGGTTGAGAACGAGTTCAAGGACAGCATGGGGATTCCGATCACCAGGCAGCTGGCGGAGACGGACCTGTCGTCGAAGGACAAGGTGGACCTGCTCGAGAAGAAGAGCGAGAAGCTGATCCGGCTGTTCCGCAGCCGGGCGGAGCAGATCAACCTGTACGCGATCACGGACATCAACCAGGCGCGTGGTGGCTTTCCGCTGACGATCGGGGCGTGGAGCGGCGGTGCGGTGGATCCGGAGATCGACCTGGTGTGGGAAGGGCAGATGGAGCTGTGGATCTACCAGGACATCGTGCGTGCGATCATGCTCGCGAACCGGATCGGGGATCCGGCCTCGAACGTGCTGAACTCGCCGGTCAAGGAACTCAAGAAGGTGGAGGTCGTGAACGGGATTCTGCGGGGATGGGTGGGGCTTAACAGCAAGGGCGGGCTGTCGGATTCGTACCGGTTGCGTCGGCAGCAGCCGATGTTCCCCGGGATGTTTCCCGGGATGTATCCGGGGATGATGCCGGGGATGATGCCGGGAATGATGTATCCGGGGATGATGGGGCCGGGAATGATGCCGGGAATGATGGGTCCGGGGATGATGCCCGGTGGCGAGGGGATGATGGGGCAGCCTCAGACGGAGAAGAAGAAGAAGGACCGCACGAAGATCGAGCCGGACTTCGAGATTTCGTTCACCGGCCGCAACTGCAACACGATGTACGATGTGCATCACGTGGGGGTGGAGATGCTGGTGGACGCGTCGCGGATCGTGGAGGTGATCGAGGCGTTCCAGCGTGTGAACTTCATGACGGTGATCGACGTGACGGTTTCGGACGTGGACGAGTACGCGGCGCTTCACCAGGGGTATTTCTACGGGGATGCCGACGTGGTGAAGGTCAACTTCATGATCGAGACGGTCTGGCTGTTGGACTGGCTTGACCCGATGATGCCCAAGAAGGTGAAGGATCTGCGTCAGAAGGCGGAAACCGGGATGTGATCTCGCGGGCCGGGGCGAGACCGGACCCTCAACCAGGAGTGATCCAGATGAAGCTCAAAGACATCAACCTGTTCGAGCGCCACATTGAGAAGGTGCTTGTGGGGATCGCGGCGGTGTTCGGTCTGTACGTGCTGTGGGCGTACTTTCTGAGCAATCCTTACACGGCCCAGGTCGACAACCGCTCGGTTCCCTGGAACAGCGTGGAGAAGCGCGTGGCCGACGCGGTGGTTCCGCTGCGCGACGCGATCCATCGTGAGGGCACTCAGCTTCCGGACCTGCCCCCGCCGGACTTTTCGAGGACGCTTCCGAAGATCAATCCCAACGAGCCGGTGACGGATGTGCCTCAGTTGGCGGTGTTGGGGAGCCTCCCCGGGATTCAGGTGGACCTGGTGGACCTCCCGGTGGAGCGGATCGAGCTGGTGACGCCCCCGGCGCCGACGGACCTGGCGTACTCGATCACGCAGGGTGTGCTTGAAGGGCACGACCCGCTGGTGGAGTACCTGCTTCGGAACCTGCCGCGCAACCCGGCGGAGGAGAACGCGGCGCGCGCGGCGGCGAACGCGCAGGCGGAGCGGATCAAGTCGCTGGCGCTGGACCGGCGCACGATGGACATCCAGGGGGTGAGCATCTCCGCGAGGCTGGACGTGAAGAAGTGGCACGACATGCTCAAGGCGGTTCCCAAGGACAATCAGGTTCCCCCCTCGAAGATCAACGCGACGGTGGCGGACATTCGTCTGGAGAGGCAGGAGCTGGATCCGCTCACGGGCAAGTGGGGCGTTCGCCGCGACAGCGTGTTCTTCCCGGACGAGATCGAGGTGGTTGAAGCGATGCCGGGGCAGCCGAGCTTCCGTGAGCACGACGGTCAGGCGAAGTCCTCGAGCGCGTACGCGCAGCTTCTTCAGCAGATCCGCATCCAGCAGGCGGAGATTCTTTCGCCGGAGTTTCTTCCGCTGGCGCGGGGCCTGTGGGTGGACCCTCAGGAGCAGGGCAAGCAGCTCACGCCCGACGAGCAGCGGCAGCTTCGTCAACTCAACGCGCGGATCGAGCGGCTGACCAAACAGATTCGGGATGCCGAGACGAGGCTTGAGAAGCTTCGCGAGGACGAAGTCGAGCGGAATCGCCGGCTGCAGATGCAGCGACAGGCCGAGGCGCAGCGGCTTCAGCAGCAGCAGGCGCAGAGGCAGGACGGGGGTGGGGCGCGGTCATCGTCTCGTACGCCGCGTCGTCAAACTCCGCAGCAGCCTCAGCAGACGCAGGTTCAGCGTGATCCGGTGCGCGACGCGGAGCAGGGCATCGCGGAGATGAACCAGACCCTCTCGGACCTCATGCTCCAGAAGGACAAGCTTCTTGGCCTGCTGGACAAGGACCAGGAGGAGGCGATCCGCAAGGCGCGCGATGCCCAGCGCCAGGCGCAGCGGCAGATGACGCGGGTTCCGGCGGGCGGGGGATACCCCGGCGGCGGTGAGATGTACGGCCCCGGGATGATGCCGGGCATGATGCCCGGAATGATGCCGGGGATGATGCCCGGAATGATGCCCGGAATGGAGATGTACGGCCCCGGAATGATGCCCGGAATGATGCCGGGGATGATGCCGCAGATGCAGCCGCGGCGGATGGCGATTCGCAGGCCGATCTTCGGGATCGACGGGAAACTGACCGCGACCGCGCACGACCTGACCGGGGAACCGGGCAGGACCTACCGGTATCGCATGTTCGTGGGGATGCTCAACCCCCTGTACCACATGGAAAACCTTCAGCCGGAGCAGAAGGAGCAGTATTACAACCAGCTCATTCTGTACTCCGAACCCACCGACTGGACGGCGCCGGTCGTGGTGGACAAGATGCGCTACTTCTTCGTCACCGGGGCCACGTCCAATCCGCGCTCCGCGAAGGTCGAGGTGTTCCGGTTCTATGACGGGGAGTGGTTCGTGCGCGAGTTCAACGTTCAGCCGGGGGGGCTGATCGGCAAGGAAGTGGACGTCGAGATCGAAGTGGAGGATCCCGATGCCCGCGGGGCGGACGCGATCCGAAAGGAGACCATCAAGCTCGATCTGAGCGTGGACCAGGTGGCGGTGGACCTGGTGTTCCCCGATTCCACGACGCTCCTGGCGGGGCAAAGCCCGACGCTGATCTATCTTGACCTTGCGAGCAACGAGCTGCTCGAGCGCACGGTCGGGGCCGACCAGCAGAACGCGACCCGCAACCGCCTGCTGAACAAGATCACCGAGAGCAAGATCAGCGCCGAAGGCGGGCCCGGCGGCCGGCGCGGTTGACCCCCGCCCCCGGCCCCCGGCCCCCGGAAAGTTCATCCCATGCGATGATGTTCACACGCCCCCGTCCCGCGACGGGGGCGTGTGTGTTTTGGGAGGGGGAAGTCATGCAACGCCGTGAACTATGGCTTGGGTGCCATGGGCAAGGCTCTGCTTGCCCGTGTTGAACGTCGATCAGCCCCCGGAAAACCCGGTGACCACCGTTCTATGGGCCGTCAGGACATGGTCAAGCTCCGAAGACTCCGCTTGACCATGCCACCCAAGGGGTTGTGCAGGCCATAGTTCACGGGGTTGGAAGTCATGGGGCGGCGTGCAGATTGAACCGGTCATGACACCTCCCCGCCGCGGCTTCCAGGGCCGCGACGAACTCCGACGTCGCGGGGAGGCCGTCGGGGTGGGTGGCCGCCTCGTCAGGGGTGAGCCAGAGGGGTTCTTCGACTTCGTGGGGGCACGGTGAGAAGTCCAGGCTGGTGAGTCGGCCGAGGTAGCCCCAGAGGGTGAGGGGCCGGTCGTCGCAGACGTGGTGCCATACGTGGTCGATGAGCTGGACGTCGACGCCGAGTTCCTCGCGGAACTCGCGTCGGGCGGCCGCCGCGTGGGCTTCGCCCGGTTCGATGGTTCCACCGGGGAAGCAGACCTTTAGCGGGGAGAGGCGCACGCCCCGCGCGCGGCGGATGAGGAGCCATCGGCCGTCTTCCCGACGGCAGCCGACCACCGCGCCGTGAATCCGGCCGTCCTCATGCAACGTCCTGTCCACGGGCGTATTCTAGCGGCCAATCGACTTTGGACTTTGGACTTTGGACTTTGGACCTTGGACCTTGGACTTTGGACTCCATCCCCCACATCTCCAGCCTCGACAACCCGCGCATCCGCGACGCGCTGCGTCTGCGCGAGCAGCGGCACCGCCGGGCGACGGGTCTGTTTCTGGCGGAGGGGGTGCGGGAGGTGAGTCGCGCGGCCGGGGCGGGGCTGGTGATCCGGGAGGTGTTCGGGTGCGAGGCGATGCTTCCGAGGGCGCGGGAATTGGTTCCGGCGGGAGCGCGGTACGTGAGCGTGGCGGACCGGGTGCTGGCGAAGCTGGCTTACCGTGAGAATCCGGAGGGGGTGGTGGCGGTGGCGGAGCGGCCGCAGCGGCGGCTGGGGGAGGTGGCGGTGGGAGAGGATTCGCTGGTGCTTGTGGCGGTTGGGGTCGCCAAACCGGGGAATCTGGGGGCGATGGCGCGGACGGCGGACGCGGCGGGTTGCGTGGCGCTGTTGCTGGTGGACAGCGTGGTGGATGCGTTCAATCCCAACGCGATCCGTGCTTCGACGTGCGCGGTATTTTCGCTTGCGGTGATCGGGGTCTCGACCGAGGAGGCGTTGAAGTGGCTGGGGGAGAAGGGGTTTCGGACGATCGCGGCGGATCCCGGGCGGGGTGCGGCGCACACGGGGCTGAACCTGAGGGGACGGGTGGCGGTGGTGATCGGGGCGGAGGACCGGGGTTTGGATGCGGAATGGTTGAACTGCGCTCAGGGGGTTGCGCGTATTGAGATGCGTGGTCGGACGGTGGATTCGCTCAACGCGTCGGTTTCGGCGGCGGTGCTGCTGTTCGAGGCGGTTCGCCAGCGGGGAGAACCCCGCGCGTGAGGCGTTGGCATCCGGTTCGAAGGCCTGATACAATCGTTATCGGACAGATTCACGCAACCGCTTCCTCGCCCATGACCATGACCGCGCCCGACCCCGTGAGATTCTTTCAGAGCGTCCGTGAGCGTCTCGTTCGCGCGGGGGTTTTCGAGCGGGTCGAGTGCGGTTCCGATCACGTGCGCGCCTATCCCAAGGCGGGGGATTCGCAAGCGTGGTATGAGGTGTCTGCCGACGATAAAGACAGGCTGTGGGTTGGGTTGTACACGCCTGACCGCTGGCTGAGCGAATCGATCGAGGCGGACCTGATGCACCAGGGCGACAAGATCGAGGAATTGCTCGAGGATGAGCTGATCGACCAGGATGCGTGCGAGCGTCTGGAGGTTGAGCACTTTCGTGATGATGAGCTGCGTTATGTGTTCCGCTCGCGCGTGGAGCGGGGGATGCGCGGGGATGAGGCGGGAGAGCGTGTGGCACGGATTGTGCTTGCCTACGGTGCTTGCTTCGGTCAGCTTGGCGACATGTCGCCGCAGGACGAGGCGGTCTAGGCCGCGTGGATGATCGCTCAGGGTTGTTGCAATCCCACGTGACATGAATATCCTTTGACGTTGGTTGGGTCGTGTGTTGGCGGCCCATCCGGTCAGGACTTATTGAGGCGTCGCGATGCGGCTGAAGCCCGGGAGGGCGCCGCGTCGTGGCATCGTGGCATCGTACACCCCGGCCTGCGCGACCCGTATTCGCGCCCGCCGATGTCGTTGGGGCAATCCCGCGAGCGCGGCCGACCCCGTTACCTTGAGCGAGGAAAACCATGCGTGTTTTCATGCTGGGATGGGAGTTTCCACCCTTCATCAGTGGGGGGCTGGGGACGGCGTGCTACGGATTGACGAAGGCGCTGAGTCGTCAGGGCGGGGAGGTGGTTTTCGTGCTTCCCAAGGCGATCGGGACGGAATACAGCTCGCACGTGCGTCTGCTCTCGCCGCAGGCGCCTCAGGCGGCGCGGGGGGACCGATCAGCGGGGAGCGTCGCGAGCGAGTACGCTCTGGAGGGTGACGAGGGGGCGTTTGCGCATGTGACGTTCAAGGCCGTTCCGTCGCGGATGATCAGTCCGTACCAGTCGGCGGGGGGAAAGATTCACGATCCGGCCCGGGGCGGGGCGTCGTCGAGCGATCAGCCGATCAGCCATTTGAACAGCGTCGGTCCGCACTGGGTTCCGGGGGAGGGGTTCCATTACGGGGGCGACCTGTTCGCCGAGGCCCGGCGTTACGCGGACCTGTGCGTGGACCTGGCGCGCGGGGAGGACTTTGACGTGATCCACGCGCACGACTGGTTGACGTTCCCGGCGGGGATGGCGGTCGCGGCGGCGACGGGCAAACCCCTGGTCGTTCACGTTCACTCGACTGAGTTCGACCGGTCGGGGGACAACATCAACCAGACGGTGTATGACATCGAGCGGCGCGGGGTCCACGCGGCGTGCCGGGTGATCGCGGTGAGCCACCTGACGCGTTCGATCCTGATGCGGCGTTACGGGGTGGATTCGAGCAAGATCCAGGTGGTCTACAACGGGATCGAGAACGGGGCGAATGATTCGCCGGCGGTGCCGCGCACGACGATCCGCAAGGGCGACAAGATCGTCCTGTTCCTGGGCAGGGTGACGATGCAGAAGGGTCCGGAGTATTTCATCCGGGCGGCGAAGAAGGTGCTGGAGAAGATCGAGAACGTGAAGTTCGTGATGGCCGGTTCGGGCGACATGATCACGCAGGTGATCGAGATGGCGGCCGCGGAGGGCATCGGGCACAAGGTACTCTTCACCGGTTTCCTGCACGGTCGGGACGTGGAGCGGGTGTTCAAGATGGCGGACGTGTACGTGATGCCTTCGGTCTCCGAGCCGTTCGGGATCGCGCCGCTGGAGGCGATCAGCCACGATGTTCCGGTGATCATCTCGAAGACTTCGGGCGTGGCGGAAGTGCTCACGCACGCACTCAAGGTGGATTTCTGGGACATCGACGAGATGGCGAACAAGATCATCGCGGTGCTGAAGCATCCGCCGCTGAGTTCGACGCTGCGTGAGCACGCGGACCTCGAGGTCCGGAGCCTGACGTGGGACGGGGCGGCCCGCAAGTGCCTGGAGGTGTACGGCGCGACCGCGGGGGTGATGGTGTAGGGTGCGGGGGTCCGCTCCCTGACGGTCGCGGGTCGTTGCGAGGTTTTACACGTGCGACTCGAACGCGCCGATGTGGTGGCGCACGACGGGCTTGCCGTCGGGCGGGAGGTCCACCCCGATGACGTCGAAACGGATGGGGCGATCGTGCAGGCGGTAGCGCTTGACCACCTGGGAGGCGAGGTGGACGAGCCTGCGGCGCTTGGTGTGGTTGACGTGGGCTTCGGGGAAGATGCGCGGGGCGTCGCCAGCGGCGGCGGGGTCGATTTCGGCGGCTTTCACCTCGACGATGACGATGGTGCGTCCATCAGGCGCCTGGGCGAGGAGGTCGATCTCGCCGCCGGCGAGGGTGACATTTTTCGCCAGGATTCGGTATCTCGCCCGTCGCAGGAATCGGGCGGCAGCGCGTTCACCCTTGGGACCGGGAGAAAGCGGGCGGAAGAGTCGAGTCCAAAGTCCAAGGTCCAAAGTCCAAGGTCCAAGCGAGTTGCGGGCCGATCCTTTGCCTGCTTACGGTTCGTGCATTTGCGCCAGTCGCCAATCGCCAGTCGTTAACCACCAGTTGCTAACGACTGGCCACCATCGCGTAGCGGTTCATGGCCATCTCGACGAGCAGTTCGGTCATCTTGACGATGTCGTCGCGGGTTTTTTCGTCGATGAGCGTGAGTCGGTAGCGGTCGACGAGCAGTGCGAACTGGGCGTCGACGAGTTCTTTTTCGATCTGAAGCTGTACGTCTTCGAGGGTCTTGCCGCCGGAATCGTCGATGCGTTCGAGGTACAGCCACCACGCTTCATTGCCCAGGGCGATGCGGTCGGACCAGCGGGCTTGTTCGAGCGAGGCGAGGGCCTGGTTGAGCTGCGGTTGGGCGAAAGGTTCGGGTTCGGTGAACTTCTCGGAGATCAGACCCTGGCGGCGGCTGAAGAAGTTGGCGCGATCGGAGGCGATCTCCTCGAAGGGTTTGCCCTCCTGGAGCATTTTCTCGATGCGCTGCGCATCGGAGGCGTTCTGGGCGCGGACGACGCGGACGACCTTTCCGGGGGGCGGGCTGTAGCGGTCCTTGTTGCGTTCGTAGTAACGCTCGACGGTCTTCCGGGTGACGTTGATCTCCGGGCGGAACTTGCGCAGGAGGTATCGCTGGACGATGAGCTGTGAGCGGATGTCTTCGAGGTGGGTTTCCATGCCCTTGCCGGTGGACTCGCGCAGGCGCTTGTCGGCGACGACGGGGGAGCCTTCGCCCCATTTGCGGACCTCTTCTTCGCGGCGTTTCTCCATCATTCCCGCGAGGTACTGGAGCTCGCGTTCGTTGAGATCGCGCCGGGCTTCGGCGAGGAGTTTTTCGCGGGTGACCACGCCGCGCAGGTGAAGCGCGATGATCTCGGCGACCTCGGCGCGGAAGGCCGGTCGCTGCATGGATTGCCCGCGGGCGCGGAGCTGTTCTTCGAGGGGGTCGAAGACCTGCCGGGTGTAGATCGGCCGGCCGTTGATTTTTCCGACCATTCCGTCGACGGCGAGTATTGCGTCGTCAGCCAGTTCGACGCGGGGTTGATCGGGGACGGTGGGCGGGGGCGGCCGATCGTCCATACGCTGGACGTTCTGCTGGCGGATTCGGTCTGCCAGGAAGTTGCTCTGGAAACATCCAGCGCTCGTGAGGGTGATCGCCAGGAGCGCGGCCGCGGAGATGTGGCGGTGGTAGCGCATGGGGGCAGTTTAGGGGTTGGGGGAGGTGTTGACCAGGGGGGCGGGTAGTCGCGCAGAACGAGCGCCTATGACATCGGCGGGGCTGGGGCAGAGCGAGTCTTCGATCGCCGCCCCAGTTCCCAGCCCGCTGGGGCGGCGCAAAGCCTCTGCCCCAGCCACCCCCTCCTGTATCAGGGTTAGTGCGGTACTTCCTTGACGGCGTTTCGGTTCCAGGCGGGGACTTTCACGACGATCGGGCCTTGCCCGACGATCCGGCACTGGCAGGAGAGTCGGCTGTTGATTTGCAGTCCTGGTGCTTCTTCGACGCGGTCGAGTTCGTCGTCTTCGGGTTCGCTGAGGCTGTCTTGGCCCTGTTCGATGTAGACGTGGCAGGTGGAGCAGGCGCAGACGCCTCCGCAGGCGTGTTCGATGTTGATTCCGTGCTCGAGGGCGAGTTCGAGGAGGGTTTCGCCGCGAGCGGCGACGAAGCCGTGTTCGGCGCGGTCGTGGCCGGTGAGGGATTCGGGGTCTTCGAGGATGTACTTGACGGGGACGTCGTGGTGGCCGTGGGCGTCGCCGGATTTCTTCAGGTGCATGTTGCTGGTTCCGGGATCGGAGTCTAACCGATTCTTCCTATTGTAGGTCCAGTGTGGCGTATTGCGACCAAGTCTCAGCAAAAAGGGGGTTTGTGGACCCAATCGTCGGATGTGGCGCCTAGAATGATTCCCCGTCGGCGCGGGCCGCAATGGCGAGGGGATTGATGGAACTTGAGTGTTGGTGATCACCTACAACGCGGCGCGGCGCCGCCGGGCGGGGGGAGCGGGCGGGCGTCGGC
>JBGTFI010000167.1:0-1739 GCA_041747335.1 Phycisphaeraceae bacterium
GCTGCGCCTCAACGACCGCCGCGCCGGCGGAAGCGGCCGGCGCAAGCTCTGCATCGTCGATTGGGATGGCGACGGCAGAATGGACCTGCTGGTCAATTCCACCAATGCGGACTTCCTTCGTAACGTGGGAGATGAGAACGGGATCACCCGTTTCGAGAACCTGGGCCCGCTTTCCGAGCATCGCCTTGCGGGGCACACCACCAGCCCGACCACCGCTGATTGGGATGGGGACGGCGTGCGCGACCTTCTGATCGGCGCCGAGGATGGGCGGCTCTATCACATGCCCAATCCACGGTCCGGCAAGGATTCCCCCGCGCGGCGGTGATACAATACCCGTGTCGGCGGATTTCCGACGCGCCGCCTTGGCGAATGCTTACACGGCGACGGGCAATCCCGGCTTTGGCGGGCGAGATCTAACCGCTATAACGGATGCGCCGCCCGCGGTGTGCGGGCTGATGAAACAAAGGCCCCGCGTCCGCCACGGCCAGGTGGTCCGGCGGGTACGAGCATGAACGCCAACCAGGAGACGCCCATGGCACCCAACTCATCCGACCTCTCCGGAGACCTCGAAAACCTCAAAGCCGATCTTTCCAAGGTCAAGGAGGATCTCTCCACGATCGCCAACCACCTCGTGGCGACGGGCAAGGAATCGGCGCGCGAGCTGAAGCAGAATGTGGAGTCCAACGTCCGCTCGGGTGTGGACAGCCTCCAGAGCCAGATCGAGGCCAAACCCGTGACCTCGGCCCTGGTGGCGATGGGCGTGGGCTTCATCCTCGGTTGTCTGCTCTCGCGGCGATGACCGATGCTCAGGATCTTCAGCCAATTCGCCGTCAAGCTCGCCGAACTCGCCGAAGCGGAAGGTCGCCTTGCGCGCCGTCACGCCTCCAAGCTGGCGCTGGTCATGGCGGCCATGCTCCTGGCCGCGGGACTCCTGCTGACGGCCATCCTACTTCTGGCTTCATCGCTCTACTACGCGCTCGCCCCGCACCTCGGTCAGCCCGCGGCGCTGCTGGTGATCGGGCTGATCGTCCTCGCCCTCGCGGGCATTGCCGCAGCCACCGCCGCCCGCTTCCACAAAGAGCAGCAGTAGCCAACGTGGAGTCTCCCTCCTCATGGATGCCCTCATCAGACCCCCCAAACCCGGTTCGATTCAGGAGGCCCGCGACCAGGTCGCAGGTGCGAAGCTCGCGCTTCTGGAGATCCCCCCCGCCTCAAGCGAACTGACCCGGTTGATCGACTCCATCACCCGCCACCCCTACCAGGCCACCGTCCTGGGTCTCGCCGCCGGATTGGCCCTCTCCAGCGCCACCGTCACCCGCGGCGCGCTCAAACTCGCCTCCTTCGCCGCCGGGAAAGCGGCCGCCCGCGCCGTGGCCAGACGGCTGCTGGGGGGGCGGTGACCGCCCCAAGGGCAGTTCATCGCGAGCCGTCGTGAGGCTGTCGACTAATCTTAGTCCCCCGACTCAATTTGGCTCACTCTCTAATGGAGGCTCAAGATGCCGGGCGCGTTACCCCCCTCACGCACCGCCCATCTTCCCGATGAACAGACCGATCACCGCCATCAGGGCGCATCCGCCGAGCATCAACCCCACGTACATCCACAGCGAACCGGCGATCGCGGCTGTGATCCCCGTCGGAACCCCCGCCACCGCGCCTGCCGCGATCGCCACCGCGATCAGAAGCACCATCGTCACACCCAGGAGCGCCCCCGCCAGCGCCCCGCTCCAAGCCGGATCGTA
>JBGTFI010000168.1:0-6593 GCA_041747335.1 Phycisphaeraceae bacterium
CGCGCTCCTCGAACTGGGCAGACAGACGGGCGTGACGCCCCAGCTTGAGCTGTGGGGGTTCTCGCGCACGCTCAGCCGCCTGGGGGAGATCGCCTACGTCGCCGTCGAGGCCGCCCACCCGGATGCCTGCCTGCTGCTGGACATCTACCACATCTACAAGGGCGGGTCGGATTTCACCGGGTTGCGCGTGCTCAGCGGCGCCGCCAGCCACGTCCTGCACATGAACGACTACCCGGCCGACCCCCCGCGCGAGCGCATCGCCGACCGCGACCGTGTGTATCCGGGCGACGGCATCGCGCCGATCAGACAGATCCTGAACGACCTTTTCGCCACCGGCTTCTCAGGAGTGCTCTCGCTGGAACTCTTCAACGAGGACTACTGGAAACAGGATCCGCTGGAGGTGGCGAAACGGGGATTGGAGCGGATGCGGGGTGTGGTGGGGTAGGGGATGCGGACTCATCCTCGCAGGGCTAAACGGATGCGGATACAGTTTCTCACGCGGACATTGCCCGGCAAGTCGCCGGTGGATGCGGCTCTTGGTCTTGTTGAGGCGGGCTGGTGTGATGCATCAAGCATTCATGAGCGTGATGGCGGTGTGTTGATGATCCAGGACGCCCTTCTCACCCCGCGTGTCTATCGAGCTCGCACTGTAGGCAATCTGCGAATCATCAAGTCGCGATCCGCCATTATCGTCCTATTGCAGCAGTCTGGTTCCATGACAAACGTTCGGGCATTACTTCAAGGGTGGGAAAGTTATGCACTTGCCACACTGTTGATCGCAGTGATCATCGTGGTTATTCTCGTCGATGTACTCGTTCGAGGTAGCGGCGCGGGGTTTGTGGCGGCAGCCTTCTTGCTGTCGGTATTGCTGGGACTTTGGATGCTGTCCGTCGGACGATGGGTCACACGAGTTCTCCAGGCCGTTCGATCCCCGAACCGCGCAATTGAGTCATTCAAATAGAATCCTGATGCCACGCATCTCCTACCCCCTACGCTCCCTCACGGTCGCAGCTCGCTTTGGGTGCCCATGAAAAAACCCGGCCCTGCGGCCGGGTTTTTCAATCAATCCTCACCCACACCCCCTCACGCCGACGCGCCCGTCGCCTGTTTCGCCACCTGTTTCACCGAACTGTGCCTCGGCTTGGCCGTGCTCGCGTCCGTGCGCGGGGCTTCCATGATCGGCAGCGAGTGCAGCGCCTTGCGCGCGTCTTCGGGGTTGATCGCCCCGCCGAGCTGCGGCGCATCGGCGATCGCCTTGGGCACCACGCGGTCTTCCTTCTTCGAGTAAATCCAGCGCAGGAAGTTGCGGCACACGCTCCAGATCATCCCGAAATCGCCCGAGCCCATCATCATCTTGCTCATCCGCCACATCTGCTTCGGCCGGAAGTAGAACTCCCGGAACGCCTGCTTCGTGGCCTTGAGAATCTCCTCGCTCGTGAAATCGTCATACCCGACCACCGCCGAGTCGTTCATGTCAAAGTGCTTCCAGTCGCTGGTGTTCAGCCACCCGTTGGCGACCGACTGGAAATAAAACTCCGTCCCCGCGTACGGCATCGCCACGTGGAACAGCGCGATGTCCAGCGGGATCGACTTGGCGAAGTCGATCGTCTCACGCACGGTCTTCTTGTTCTCGCCCGGCAGCCCGATGATGAAGTAACCCCAGGTCTTCAGCCCCACGCGGTTGCACATCGTGATCGTCCGCGTCGCGTCCTCGACCTTCGCGTCCTTCTTCACGTTGTCGAGCACCGCCTGCGAGCCGGATTCGATCCCGAACGCCACCAGCCAGCAACCGGCCTGCTTCATCTTCCGCGCCATCTCTTCGTCGAGCGTGTCCACCCGGCTGTTGCACGTCCACCGCACCTTCAGCCCGCGCTCGATGATCATGTCGCACAGCTTGATCACACCCTTGCGGTCGTGCGTGAACAGGTCCGCCAGGAACAGCACGTTGCGCACGTTGTGCTCGGCGAGGTACTCAAGCTCCTTGTAGATGCTCTCGGCCGAGCGGAAGCGCACGCTCTTGCCCCACACCACGCCCTCGAAGCAGTAGGTGCAGGAATACGGGCAACCGCGGTTGGTCAGCACCCAAACGTACCGGCTGCCCAGGAACGGCATCTTGTACTTATCGAGCGGCAGCAGGTGCTGCTTGGGGATCGGCAGGTCGTCGAGGCTCGGCAGCAGCGGGCGATCGGGCGAGACCGCCGCCTTCCCGTCCTTGCGGTAGGCGATGCCCAGGATCTCATGCGCCGGCCTCTTGGCTTCCGTGAACTCGATGATGTCCTTGAAGCTCATCTCCGGCTCGTGACGGATCACGTAGTCCAGCTCCGCGATCTGGTCCAGCGTGTTCTGCGGAACCGCCGAGACGTGCGTCCCCACCGCGACCGTCACCGCGCCCTCGGCCTTGGCCCACTGCACCCCCTTGGCGTCCATCGCGAAGGTCGTCCCCGTGATGTAGGTGACGTAGAACTTGGGCTTTTCCTTGCGGATCTCCTCGTGGAACTCATCGGGCGTCATCTCCTCGGCGATCGCGTCGATGATCCGCACCGTCATGGTGTCCGGCACCACCGCCGCCAGGTACGCCAGCGAAGACTGCGGCCAGATCATCTTCTCGCGGCTCTTACGCCCCCAGCGGCACATGTCGCGAATATAGATGTGGCCGTCCGGAGACGGCGGATTCACAATCAGGACGTCGGTCATGGCTTTCACTCTCCCTTGCTCTGGCCTCTCCCTTGAGATGCCCCTTGGACCCTCTGGCTTCTATACGTTCATCGGCCCCGGTGGTGTTCAAATTCCTAAGTCCCGTAGGTCAGGCCTTGGCCTGACAGTTGGACGCGCTTCACGCTGTCGTGTCAGGCCAAGGCCTGACCTACTCATCAGTCTGCCGCGTGCCACTGGCGGCTTGTCCGCCAGTGCCGCCTTCGGTCATGCCCCCGAACACTGGCGGGCAAGCCGCCAGTGCCACCCAGGGGGGCGTTCACTCCCGGTTGTCCGCCGCCGCGGCGCTCGCGTGCGCCGCCATCAACTGCTCTTCCGTCAGCTCCTTCGCCGCGGAATCCGTGCGCTTGGTCAGCACGTGGTTGCCCAGAAAAAGCGCATCCATGCCCGTCTTTAGGAAACACTCCACCGCCTGTTCCGGGCGATGGACGATCGGTTCGCCGCGGATGTTGAAGCTGGTGTTCAGCACCATCGGCACGCCGGTAAGCCGGCCGAACTCCTCGATCAGCCGGTAGAACTTCGGATTGTGCTCTCTGCTGACGCTCTGCACCCTCCCAGTTCCATCGACGTGCGTGATCGCCGGCACCAGCGATCTTTTCTCCTCCAGCACATCATAGACCAGAATCATGTAGGGAGAAGAATAATCTGAATTAAACCACTCCCCGGTCTTATCTTCGAGGACGCTCGGGGCGAACGGCCGAAAGCCCTCGCGGAACTTCACCCGCGCGTTGAGCAGGTCTTTCATCTCGTTCGTCCGGGGGTCGGCCAGGATCGAGCGGTTCCCCAGCGCCCGCGGGCCCATCTCCATCCGATCCTGGAACCAACCCACGATCTTCCCCTCCGCCAGCAGCTTCGCCGCCAGTTTCGAGGGATCATCCACTGTCGAAACGTCCACCTCCTCGTCCGGGCCGACCATCGTCTTGATCGCCTTGCGGTAATCCTCATCCTCCATCCACGGGCCGAAGTAGGCGTGCTCGAAGACGTACTGGCGCGGCTGGCGCATCACCGTGTTCCACAACCAGAAGCACCCGCCCAGCGCCGTCCCCGCGTCGTTCGCCGCCGGCTGAACGATCACCTCGTCAAACACCCCTTCGAGCAGGATGCGGCCGTTCATCACCGAATTGAGGCACACGCCCCCCGCCAGGCAGACCTTGTTCAGCCCGGTGGTCTTGCGCAGCCACTTGGCCATGTGCAGACCGACCTCCTCGGTCCGAAGCTGCAGCGCCGCCGACACATCCATGTAATGCTGGCTCATGCCCGTGTCGTCCATCGGGCGCGCCGGGCCGAACGCCTTGAAGAACTTCTCCGTGAACCAGTTCGGCCGGCCACGGTAGTGATAGGCGAAGTACGACAGGTCCACCTCATACTCGCCGTCGTCCTTCAGCCGGATGATCTTGCGGAACTCGTCGATGAATCGCTCCGGATCGCCGTACGGCGCCAGCCCCATCACCTTCCCCTCGCCCGAGGCGAAGCGGAACCCCAGAAACTCCGTCACCGCGCCATACACCAGCCCGATCGAGTGCGGGAACGCCTGGGTCTTGAGGCAGGTCATGTCCAGCCCCTTGCCCCGGCCCAGCCAGGTGCAGGTCCACTCGCCCGCGGCGTCGATGTTCATGATCGCCGCCTCGTCGAACGGGCTGGTCAGAAACGAGCTGGCCGCGTGACACAGGTGGTGTTCCGCGAAGTGGAGCTTGGACTTCTCCGTCACGCCAAGCTCCTCCCGCAGGATCGAGCGCAGCCGCTTCATGGGCGTCTCTTTGCCCCAGCGGTTCCTGATCAGCTCCAGACTTCGCGGGAAATACCGCAGCACGTGCCCGATGCGCTCGGCGCGCGCCAGTTTCGGGTTCCAGTAATAGACGAAGTGATCGATATCGCGCGGCTCGATGCCCGCCACGTCGCAGCACCAGCGGATCGAATGGCGCGGAAAGTCCCCCACGTGCTTCTTGCGCAGGAATCGCTCTTCCTCCACCAGCCCCAGCATCTCCCCGTCGCGGACGATCGCGGCGGCGGCATCATGGGCGAAACAGTTGAATCCGAGTATGTGCATCGTCAGCGATCTCCCTCGAAACCTCTTACTGCCTCACTTCGCCCGCGCCAGCGTCGCTCCCCCGGCCGGCGCTTCACTCACCCCTGCCTGCCTCCCCGCGTTCGTCGCCACCGCCGGCTCGAAGCGGTATTCATCGTGAATCAGCGCCTTCTGCTTCTCACCCACCGCCCAGATCACCCGCACGATCACCCCCCCCAGCACCGCCAGCACCCCCGCGATCAGAGTCAGCGTGAAGATCATCGATCCCCCCGGCGCTCCCCCATCTTCCGTCGATCCCTGCCAAACCAGCCCCAGCGCCGACGCCGCGGAAACGCCCATCCCCGTCAGGATCAGCCGCCGGTGCTGAAGGCATGATTGCAGCATCGATTCCGCGGGCGTGTCAGGCCGGCGCGGTCCGATCAACAGATGATTGAGCTGATGCACCACCACCCCCGTCCCGAGCAAAAGCAGGACCATCAGCCCCCCAGCTAGCGTCATCAGGTTCACCAGCATCCCCGAAGCCCCCATCAGCGACACCAGCCACGTCAACCCCGCCATCCCCAACGCCGCGATCGCCGACGCCGCGATCATCGTCTTGATCGGCGAATAGACGCACGCCGAAAACAGAATCGTAAACAGGAACCGAAGCCCATCCCGCACCACGCTCAGCTTGCTCCGCCCGATCCGCTCCTTGTACGGCAGCCCCACCTCCTCGATCCGAAGCCGCGGGTCCAGCAGACAGATGCAGCTCATCGCGGGCGTGAAGTGCAATCCATCCGGCAGCGGGCTCATGTATTTCAGGCTCGACCGACGCACAATGCGGAAGCCCGAGGCCGAGTCCGTCAAGTCCTGCCCGGAAACCAGCCCCAGAAGCTGTGCGAAAATCCGGTTGCCGATCCGGCGGATCAGCGGCATCTCGCTCTCTGCCGTCATTCGACCGGCCAGCACCACGTCCGCGTCCGTCTCATACAGCTTCTGAAGCAGGTCCACGCACCGATCCGGATCACACGTCCCGTCCCCGTCGATAAACCCCAGCAGTTCCGCGTCCGTCGCCTGCCAGCCGGCCTTGATCGCCGCGCCGTACCCCCGGTTCTTCTCGAACCGCACCTTCACCACCTCATCAAACTCCGGCTGATCGACGATCTCCTGCGTCCGGTCCGTCGAACCGTCGTTGACGAACACGACGATCATTTCGGACACGAACGTCTGCTCCTGCACCTTCTTCCTGGCCGCCAGGCAGCGGCGCAGCGTGCCGGCGATCGCGTCTTCTTCGTTCAGTGCCGGAACTACCAGCGCCAGTCGCATGTGCTTATCTCCCACCATCACAGACCCGATCCCTCAACCCCCGCCGCATCAGCAGTGGGGCGGGCGTCCCGCCCGACATCGCCGCTCCCGGTGGGGCGGTCGCCGCGGCGACCGCCTTCCCTCTCCATCGGCACAATCCTGAACCCCCCACGATCATCGTCGCTGGAAACCAGTTCGTAAAGCGAATGGTCCGGAAAGATCGCCCCTGCCTTGCTTGGCCACCCTTCCACCGCCCGCACATAGACCACAGCGTTGCGGTCAAAGGGGTACTTCATATGCACGATCCCCGCACGGGCATCCAGCGGAGCGAACAGTCCGTTGGTCGGCATCGCCACCACCGCCCGCTCCAGCCCCATCGCCCGCACCCGTTTCGCCGCCGCCGCTGATACCGCGTGCGGCGGATTCACCCCGTGCGCATAAAACTGCCCCCCATACCGCAGCGGACCCACCACGAACACCCCCCCAAGCACCACGCACAGAGCAAGCTCCGCCGCCCGGGTGCCACTGGCGGCTTGTCCGCCAGTGCGAACGTCACCAAACCCCCCAACGC
>JBGTFI010000169.1:0-16625 GCA_041747335.1 Phycisphaeraceae bacterium
GTCTCGGCGACGGAGATCTGGCTGACGGATGCGTATCCGGCGAGCTCGCCGGTCAGGTGAGCAAGGGGAAGTAAGCCGTAGGCCGGGCACATTGCCCGGCGGTTGGAGTTGCGATCGCACCCTCTCCAACCAAGTAAACTGCGCCCGATTATCACGTCGCGGGCATCATGATTCGTCGTCCCTCGCATGGATCTTCAGGACCATCCGGCGGGAAAGGTGGTAGGGTTACCGGGTTGTGGGGAGTAACCAAATGTCGAGATTCGAGCAGGCTCAGCGAGGCGTTGTGGTTTTTCTTGTGGCGGCCGTGCTACCCTATGTGTTTGATGCGTGGGCACTTGCGCAGCCAGCACACTTGATGAGTTGGCCTCGCATGATCGGAGATCATGATCAGAAGGATGAGCTGCTGCTTCGCCGGTATTTCCGGGGATGCTCGGACCTCGTCTTTGAATCGGCGGGACGCCGCAAGGTATTCGTGAATGGCCATCAATTGCCGTTCGAGATCGAGTTTCCTACCACAATCCAGTACGAGGACAGGCGCGGGGCGGAAGCAAACCCGATTCGCTTTGTTCTTGTTGAGCCAAGTTTCCAGCACGTCGACGGGTTTCGCATGCCCGTCGGCCGACCGTTTTACATCGCCAAGACAGAGTTCAGCATGGAGCACGCGGCCGGCACGGCAATCCCCGTGACCATTCTGATCCCGATGCCCAAGGATCTCGTTCCAGAGGGGGAGGGAGGTATCCGTGGTACATTCGACGATACCTATGCTGCATTTGTGGCGCAGTTGAAGGAAAAGCTCGGGTTTTCAGGCTTGAATGATGCGGGCCAGCAGGTTTTGACAGACCACCTGAAAGATCGGCATAAGCCATACCTGGTGCGAAATCTGGGCCAGATCCCGCCGATGGCCTGCACGTTGTCGTCACATTGGGGCGTACAGGTCCGGCTGCCGTCGGTTGGTGAATGGTACGCGGCGATGCGCGGAGGCACCACGGAACAGAAGTTCTGGTGGGGCAATGATTGGAATCCTCCGGATTGCTGGTTTCGCGAGCCAGGGCAGGATTCTACCTCCACATGGCGCATGATCCGATCGGTCCATGCGGGAGTTGCCAATCCGCACGGCTTGCTCCATGTCATTGGTAACGTGGAGGAATTGGTCTTTCCAACGGAATCCGAGCGTCGCATCATTTATGAGGAAGTGGTAAGCCAACTTTCTGCAGAGGATCTCGAGAAAGGACCCGACGAACTATCTCTGGTTCAAAGTAAGCGACTTGCCGCGCTATCGTTGGACCCGAATTCGGCGATCCGTCTCGGAGGAAGTGTCAGTGCCATGAGAAACCGGAGCGAAACCGACGCCGTAGACCTCCTGCACAGCGTCGTATCGTCGCAGCTTTGTGGCGAGTCGAATCTTCTTGGTGCAATCGGGGTGCGATGGGTAATTGAGATTCCGGGGGGCAAGGTGACAATTGGCGAATAACCCGGTCTACAGCGACCTGCGAACACAGGCACCAGTTAGTGTTGCAATCGCCGACCACACGCCCCGACTCAACCATCCCCTCCCCTACCAAAAACCCCCGCGGGCTTTCGCCCGCGGGGGTCGTTTTCTTCATCAAACCATCTCGGCCGCCACGGATCAATAATCCATGTCGTCCATACCGCCCCCGCCGGCGCCGACCTTCTTCTTGTCTTCCTTGGTCTCGCAGACCACCGCGTCGGTGGTCAGCAGCAGCCCGGCGATGCTCGCCGCGTTCTGCAGCGCGATGCGTTCGACCTTGGTCGGAACGATCACGCCCATCTTGATCAGGTCGCCGTATTCGTGCGTCGCGGCGTTGAAGCCGTAGCTTTCGCTCTTTTCCTGCTCGATGCGCGAAGCGACGACCGCGCCGTCCAGGCCCGCGTTCTCCGCGATCTGTTTGATCGGGGCCGAGACCGCCCTGCGGACGATGTCCACGCCGACGGGCTCATCGCCCACCAGGCCCTTGAGGTTGTCCAGGGCCTTGCGGGCGCGGATGATGGCCGTGCCCCCGCCGGGCAGGATGCCCTCTTCGACGGCCGCGCGGCAGGCGTGCATGGCGTCCTCGACGCGGGCTTTCTTTTCCTTCATCTCGGACTCGGTGGCAGCACCGACGTTGATCTGCGCGACGCCGCCCGAGAGCTTGGCCAGGCGCTCCTGGAGCTTCTCGATGTCGTAGTCGCTGGTGGAGCGGTCGATCTCTGCCTTGATCGCCTCGATGCGGCCCTTGATGTCCGCGGTCTTTCCGGCGCCTTCGATGATCGTCGTGGAATCCTTGTCCACCACGATCTTCTTCGCCCGGCCAAGCTCGCCGAGCTCGAGCTTCTCAAGGTCGACCCCCAGCTCTTCCATGATCGCCCGTCCGCCGGTGAGGGCGGCGATGTCTTCCATGAGGGCCTTGCGGCGGTCGCCGAAGCCCGGGGCCTTGACCGCGCACACCTGGAGCACGCCGCGCAGCTTGTTGACCACCAGCGTCGCCAGGGCCTCGCCCTCGATGTCCTCGGCGATGATGAGGATGGCCTTGCCCGCCTCGGCCACCTTGCCCAGGATCGGCACCAGCTCCTTCGCGCTCGAGACCTTCTTCTCGTGGATCAGCACGTAAGCGTCCTCGAGGAGGGCCTCCATGCGCGCTGGATTTGTGATGAAGTGGGGGCTGAGGTAGCCCTTGTCGAACTGCATGCCTTCGAGGAGGTCCACGTTGGTCTCGAGGCTCTGGCCTTCCTCGACGGTGATGACGCCATCCTTGCCGACCTTCTCCATCGCCTCGGCGACGATCTTGCCGATCTCGGCGTCCTGGTTGGCGGCGCAGGTGCCGACCTGGGCGATCTCGGTCGAGGAGCCGACCTTTTTGCTCATTTTCTGAAGCTGCTCGACGTTGGCCGCCACGGCCTTGTCGATGCCGCGCTTGATCTGGTTGGCGTTGGCGCCGGCGGTGATGTTCTTGAGTCCCTCGGTGAAGATGGACTCGGCGTAGATCGTCGCGGTGGTGGTTCCGTCGCCGGCGTCCTTGGAGGACTTGCTGGCGACTTCCTTGACCATCGGGGCGCCGTTGTTCTCCAGCGGATCGTCGATCTCGATCTCCTTCGCGACGGTCACGCCGTCCTTGGTGACGGTGGGCGAGCCGAAGGACTTTTCGAGAATCACCACGCGTCCCGACGGGCCGAGCGTCGTGCGCACGGCCTTGGCGAGTTTGTGGACGCCGCGGCGGATCGCCTCGCGCGCCTCCTGGTCGAACTTGATGGTTTTCGCTGCCATGAAACGTGTCTCCTTTGATTTCCCTTGGGGTCCGTGTTCAGTGAGGAATGAATGAGGGATAGGGGGTTACTCGACCACGGCGAGAATCTCATCCTCGCTGAGCATCAGAAGCTCCTGCCCGTCGATCTTGATCTCCGTGCCTCCCCACTTGCCGATCAGTACCTTGTCGCCCTTCTTGACCTGGAAGTCGGCGCGTTTGCCGCTGTCGAGGAGCTTGCCGTCGCCCACGGCGACGACCTTCGCCTCCTGGGGCTTCTCCTTGGCCGATTCAGGCAGATAAATGCCCGACTGGGTCTGGCTGGGGGCCTCGACGCGCTTCACGAGGACTTTGTCCGCAAGTGGCCTGAGCTTCATCTCTAGAATCTCCTTCTTTCCGCCGGATTCACCGGCTTTGGTTCAATAAAACCCGATTCGCGATCCTGCTCCCGACGTTGGGCACAGGCCGGGAACCGACCTCAGTCGTGACACCCCCCGGGAAAGCCGCCCTGCGGGGCTCCGGAACTTCCGGGGCCGCCGGGCCAACCGCCTCGATATTGACGTTCCAGCAGACGCCTGAACACGTCCAGCACCTGCTCCACCCCCACCGGTTTGTTGAGTACGCTGAACGCCCCCAGCCGCAGGGCCTTCTCCAGAACCTGCACCAACTGCCTCTGGGAATACGCAGGGTTCTGCACCACGATCGCCGCCGGTGGATTGGGCATTCGACGGAAAAGCTCCAGAATCCACAGCCCGCCCGGAATGCCCCCCGATCCCTCACCCGCAGGCGACCCCTGACCACCCGCTCCGCCGACGCCCTGCAGCGCCACCGGGGTTCCCATATCGATCACCGCCGCATGGAACACCACCTGCCCCGCAAGGTCGATCGCCTCCCGCCCCGTGCTCGCCACATACGAGCGCACCCCCTGAGGCTCGAGTAGCCGCGGAAGCTGCTCCGTCCAGTGCTCCCCCCCGTGCGCCCGGTCACGCGTGATCAAGACACGCAGCCGCGCGGGCGATGGGGCCTCAGGTTGTCGACGTACGTTCTCCACGGGCACGGTTCTCCAACACTCCCTCGAAGCAACCCCGATGCCGCGGCGCGAACCTGCTCCCTATGTTCCAACACCCGCGGTAAGTATTCTAAGTGATTTATTTAGAATCTGTTATATAGACTAGCTCCCTCCCGCCTCCCGTCGATGCACTCGGCCAACCTGCCATGTCCCGCATCCGGTCCACGCCTCATATGTCGATTTGGCAGGGATCTCCCTCACGCCTGCCCCAGGCCGGGGATCTCTGCAACGCTTGGCGCGATTCTCCCGGCCTCACCGGCTCCCACTGCCGCGATGATCCCTGCCGCCTCTAACGTCTGCGCGGGATTCTTTCGAATCACAAACCAGGAGCGCGTCGCTCCGCGCGGAGACCGCGATCATGCTGCGCATCGATCTGACCAGGGCCGAGCCCGGAATGTCGCTGGCCCTGCCCGTGCGCGACCCCACCCGCGCCGACCGCATCCTCCTCAAAGTCGGCTTCGAACTCGATCGCCTCATGCTCGATCGCCTGCGCGAGGTGGGCGTGCGCTCGATCTGGATCCAGTACCCCTCCCTCGAAGCGCTCGGCAAGTACGTCGACGAGTCCATCCTCGCCTCACAGGGAACGCTCGTCCGCGAGATCACCGGCGCCTTCACCGACATGCAGAAGCGGTCCACCGCGAACCTGGACTACGCCCAGTACTGCCGAACCATCGGCCAACTCGTCCGCGACCTCGTCGCCAACCCCACCGCCGCCATGTTCATGGGCGACCTCATCGAATCCGGCGAGCACGGTGATGAACTGCTCCGCCACGCCTCGAGCGTCACGTACCTGAGCGTCCTCATGGGACTGAAACTCGAAGGCTACCTCGTCCGCCAGCGAAAACACATCGATCCCGCCCGCGCCAAGGAAGTGAGCAACCTCGGCCTGGGCGCCATGCTCCACGACATCGGCGTCACCCAGCTCGCCCCCGAAGTCCGCGCCCACCGCGCAGCCACCGGCGACGAAACCGATCCCGCCTGGCGCGAACACACCACCCTCGGATACCGCATGGTCCGCGGGAAGGTCGAACCCAGCGCCGCCACCTGTGTCCTCAACCACCACCAGCGCTATGACGGATCGGGATACACCGGCCAGGGAATGCCGCTGCTCGTCGGCGACCGCATCCACGTCTTTGCCCGAATCGTCGGGCTGGCGGACGCCTTCGATCGACTGCGAAACCCGCTGGGTCAACCTCCCAGGCCGACCGTCTGGGCACTCCGCACCCTCCTTGATTCGTCCATGCGCCGTCAGTTCGATCCGCAGTCGCTCCGCGCCCTCTTCGCGGTGACGCCGCCCTATCCTCCGGGCGTGATGCTGCGCCTGAGCGACGGCCGACACGCCGTCACCATCAACCACCACGTCGCCGACCCTTGCCGACCCCTGGTCCAACCCATCCCCGCCCCCGATGATCTGGCCGCGCATGAGCCGACCGGCGATGAACCGATCGACCTGCGCGAACCGCGCCACGGCCTTCAGATCATCGAGTGCGACGGCGTGGACGTGGCGGAGTTCAGCTTCGATCCCCCGGCGCTGCTCCGGGATTGTTCGAGCGTGCGTGCGTGGTTCTGAACGTCCACGATCCGCTTACCACGCGATCTGGCTGAACTGCGGCGCATAGCGCACCAGGCCGGTGACGTTGTGCAGTGCTCCGGGCTGAAGCTCGATGACCATGAAGGGATCATCGACGCCGTACTCGTTGGCGAGGCCGCGTGTGGAGGCCGTCTCGAAGCCGAAGCGGCGGTAGTAATCCGGCTCACCGAGGACGACCACGGCGTGGACGCCTTGCGCGCGACAGGCTTCCAGCCCGGTCTGCACCAGCCGGGCGCCGATGCCGCGCCCTTGAAAGCCCGGCATCACCGCCAGCGGCGCCAGCCCGAGGAGTTGGAGATGTGGCGATGCGCTGTCGAGCGTCACGGGGCTGAAGGCGATGTGGCCGAGGATGCGAGCTGTATCGGGGTCTTCAACAACCAGTGAGATGGTGAGGTTGCCCGCACTGCGCAGGAGGTCGACAAGGGCCGCTTCGTTGGGCGAATCGAACGCGGCGCGGAGCAGGGCGCGGATGGCGTGGTCATCGGCGGGAGTGGCGGGGCGGGGGAGCATGAGTCGTGGAGCTTACGACACCGTAGAGACTCGATCAAAAAAACAGGCAGCCATAGAGGCTGCCCAACCGGCATACGCCGGGGAGTCGTCGTGTGAAGTTCCGTAAGGTTTTTATGCCACAGGAGTGGAAATGATCAAGCACTGCGACGTTCGTTGAACTGATTTCCGCTCCCTTACGGTCGCGGCTCGTTGTGAATCCTCACCCCTCCGCCTCCTTGAACTCATCAAACTCCCCGCGCGCATCCGCCTCCTTGATGTACTGGGCGAACTCGGCGGTCTTGTAGCTGATGAACACGAACGCGTGGTGCAGCGCCAGCCACTCGATGTCCGTCGGATCCCTGTCCAGGTCCTGACGCAGGCGGTTGAGTTCGGCGAGAATGGGTTCGGGTTTCATGGGCATGGGCGGGTCTTGGGTCTCGGGTCTTGGGTCTTGGGTCACAAGTCATGAGATAGCACGGCGATCCAACGGCCTCAAGACCAGAGACTCAAGACTCCAGGCTCAAGACCCACCCCCTACGCCACCGCCGCGGTGATCTTCTTCGCAGCGTCGGTCAGGTCCGTGCCCATCTGGAGGGTGGGCAGCGAACCTTTGGCCTTCTCGATGATCGCACGCGCCGGCTCCACGTTCGTCCCCTCCAGACGCACCACGAGCGGCACCTTGAAACCGACTTCCTTCGCAGCCGTCACGATCGCCCCCGCGATCACATCGCACTTGGCGATGCCGCCGAAGAGGTTCACCAGCACGCCCTTGACGGTGCTGGCCGCCAGGATGATGCGGAAGGCTTCGGTCACCGCCTCTTCGCTGGCTGAGCCGCCCACGTCCAGGAAGTTGGCCGGTTCCTGCCCGTGCAGCTTGATGAGGTCCATCGTGGCCATGGCCAGCCCCGCGCCGTTGACCAGGCAGCCGATCGTCCCGTCGAGCTTGATGTACGAAAGACCGTGCTCGCGCGCCCTGCCCTCGGCCGGGTCTTCCTCGTGCGGATCCACCAGCCCCGCGAGCGCCTTCTGACGGAACATCGCGTTGTCATCGAAGGTCATCTTCGCGTCGATCGCCAGCACCAGCCCGTCGGGATGGTCCGGCATCGGCGGCGTCACCACCAGCGGGTTGATCTCCGCCAGCGACGCATCGGCCCGCAGAAACAAGTCCGCCAGACGCGCCATGATGACGGCCGCCTGCGTCACCTGCTTGCCGGTCATGCCCAACCGATACGCCACCTTCCGCGTCTGGAACGGCAGCAGCCCGACCGATGGACTCACCGGCTCGCGCAGAATCGCACCGGGGTTCTCGGCCGCCACCTTCTCAATCTCCACACCGCCCTCCGCCGAGGCGATCAGGACGGGCTTGCCCGATGCGCGATCCACCGCCATCCCCAGGTAATACTCCTTGGCGATCTCCACCCCCGCAGCCACCAGCACCTTGCGGACGATCACGCCCTCAGGACCGGTCTGATGCGTCACGAGGGGTTTATCGAACATTCCCTTGGCCGCGGCCTTGGCTTCGGCAGCGGATTTGACGAGCTTCACCCCCCCGGCCTTGCCGCGCCCGCCGGCGTGGACCTGCGCCTTCACCACGGCGAGCTTCACGCCATGCGCCGCGATCTTCTCATACGCCTGCCCCGCCTCCTCCGCCGAAGATGCCACAAACGCCGGAGGAACCGGAATCCCCGACTGGGCAAGAATCTCACGAGCCTGATATTCATGGATTTTCATGGGGAGGATGATAGCGGGTTGGGCGGGGAGGGGGAAGGGGGGGCATGTGCTCTTCATGGAAGCAGCCAGTCCACCGGAAGTTGCAGGCGCTCATGCTGTCTCGGAAGGCTCACGGGCTCGCCAATGGTCCAGGCTCTTGCGGCGGCACTCGATAGACCTCAAGGGTTCGTCCGAAGTTGGGGAACAATGCCACCCATGCGCCATCCCGTGAATGCGTGGTTTCCATCCATCCATCAAGCCCGGTCTCGAGTCGATACATCCACCGCGCGGGCCGCATACTCCAGCCGCAGATGATAGGCTCATCCGACACCGATGATCTGCAGTAAATGAAAGCGATGGGGAGACGAAGCTCACGGGCGCTGATTCCACCCCAGATTCGCGATCCCTCGCGCGAAATCGACGATTCCGCCACGCGCCCCGCAGCATCAATCCATTGCCGAATCGCCCACCGTTCGCGTACGATCTCATAGTCGGTTTCCCCGTCCAGGTTGAAATCGCCCGTGATTTCTCCCGACTTCAAATCAATGGCAAACGTCCTTCTTGAAACCCCACCGTCAAATGTGAGATACGCACCCTCTGAGTACACAAGGTTTCCCGCTGCAAGATCGCTGACGGCGAGGTCACCAACGACCACTCGACCATCCGGGGACAGCGTCAGGATCCGCCCCGGGATCGCTAGGGCAATGAATGATGCTTGCGGATGGTCCAGGAATGAGTGGTAAGTGCGATGCGGCGATGGCGACCGCCAAGCCCGAGAGAATTCAGAGCTAGACACCGCCTGATCGACGATTCTCTCGGATCGACTCGGGTTGTCGAGCCTGTGCCTGTCGAGCCGGATCCTGAATCGCCACGCATCGTAGGGCACTCGATCATGAAAGAACTTGTAGGCTAAGCCAAATGGTAAAGAGACCTCCCAGTCAAACCAGGAGCTTACGAACCCGCGCCTGGGCATCTCGTTCAACATCAGAAACGCACTGCCCGACACAGTCATCAGGAAGAACAGGCACGCCATGCCAAGGCGCAGGGGATGTGTTCGAGGTACTGCCTCGCACCCCGCGCGTGCGCCGCACTCAGGACAGGCGCTCTCTTCAGGTAGGCCATGAAGGAGGTACCCGCACCGCAGGCACTGATTCTGCCTGAGGCGGCTCGTGTGCCGCCTGGCTCGCCTGAGCGATCTTCCATCCCAGAGGATGGCCGCCAGGGCGGGCAACATCGCGATGCCTGATACCAACATCGCAAGCTCAGGCCAGTTGTGAACGATCGTCGGCCAGAGCAGTACGCACGACTCCTTATATGCGACAACGACCGCGTCACCACTGGGAGTGAACAGCACATCCAGCAGGAGTGCGCCCCGCCCGGCTGAGATGCTCGAATAGCGAAGGATCGGCGTCAGGTCGCGCTCGTCGACTTCATGGGGTGGGTTCGGAGTCCAGGCCATCACCGATGTTGATACCGCCATCGCGCAGATGACAGCCATAAGTTTAGCCTCAACTCCTCCGGACACCCTGTTCAAACGGGCATCGTTGGTCCGGTCTGGTCTGTCCGCGTCGCTGATGGCAGATTCTCCGGACCTGATCCTGAGTGGGTGTCGCAGTTGCACCCCACACTCAACGATACGCCAACCGCTTTACATCAGTTCATGCAGCGTGAATCTGTTTGAACTCACCGCTCTGGACGGGCCGCCGGCTCCCCACCCGCGCGCCCTACTCCTCCCCCCCTCCACCACCCAGTCCCACGTCGGCAGGCGCACCCCCGTCCCGTGCAGGCGCACCCCGTGCGGGTGCATGAGCGCATCGCCATCCTGGGAGAGCGGCCGCACGCGCAGGCCGGCGATGTCCGTGTCTTCGATGGGGATGACCTCGCCGGGGTCGGAAACGCCGTCGCCGTTGCGGTCGAACCACAGCGCCATCCCCGCCAGTTCGTGGCCGGAAAGCTCGCCGTCGCGGTTGTCATCGAGCAGATCGAGCGCCCGGTACCCATCGCCGGGGATCAGCCACCACGTCACCGTGCCGAAAAGCTGCCTGCCGCTGGTGATCCGGCCGGTGCGCTGCGGATCCCACACCAGAATCGCGGTGTCCGGTCGCACCCACGGCCGCCGCTCCACGCGGCCATCCCCATCCAGATCGAACTCCACCACCGTCTGAGGCGCCAGCAGATCCTCCAGCGTCCGCCCGGGCTGAAGGCTGAAGATGATGGGGGTGATCGCACCGGGACGAAGCGACTCAAACCTTGCCTTGTCCAGGCGCATCCGCGCAAGAAGCCGAGCGTCGGAACCTTCACCTCCAAGTGCCTCGGCCACGCGTATGTAACCCTCGACCGCGTTGTAACTGACCAGCTCGCGAAGCCCGGCGATCGGCAAAGTCGTGCGTTTGCGATCCTTCGCAATTGCAAGCTCGTAGGCCCTCGCATAACCGGCAAGCGCCGCCTGAAGCCAGCGCTTCCTGACGGCCTCGCCCGCGGGTTCGATGGTATCTCCGCCATCAGGCGCCAGTCCCGTTTCACCGGCGCGCGATGCATACTGTTCGCGAATGCTCGCCAATCCGATGTGGTAGAGCGCATTCTCAGGTTCAAGCTCGACTGCCTTATGTTGCTGAATGACCGCCTGCTTCGCGTGTGCATCGAGGACTTCGGGGGCCGGGCGCGGGGCCGTCCAACCTTCCTGCGCCAATTGCCCGGCCAATTCATGGACCTCCCTGCTGAACTGTTGCGCCCTGGGTTCAGGCGGCTCCTGATCCTCCGCCAATCCCCATCTCGCCCGGACCCGGCGCTCGGCTTCAACTTCTCTCTGCCACCAGTCGTGGGGGGTGCTCAGGGCCATCCAATCACCCGGTAGCATCGGCAGACCGCCCTTTTTTTGGGCCGGATGCCACATCTTTAACTCCGGGATGGCATCGCTCTTAAGCGTCCACGCCAGGTAATGAGCTCTGCCCAGAACGTAATAACCTTGCGGATCCTCCGGCTGACGATCAATGTGCGCTTGAGCGTTCTTGATAATCCGATCCACCGGGGTCGACTCCGGCGTGATAAACAGCCCCCCCACCCTCGTCGCTATCAATCCGGCAACCGCCACCACACAAATCACAAGCGATCGGCGCATGACATGCTCCTTGACAGGCGCTCCTCGGAACTTCCATCAGACCTGCGAGATTATATCCCCCCGCGCCGAGAATGATCCGATCCCTTCAGAAGGAAGATTTACTCCAACTCCCCCTTCACCGGCCCCCCAACCCCCCTCACTTCGCATACCTTGGATCCAGCTCATCCCGCAGCCCGTCGCCGAGCAGGTTGAATCCCAGCACGGTGATGAAGATCGCCAGTCCCGCGGTTGTGACCTGGAGGGTGCCGCGGCCGACTTCCTGCCACCCCTGGTTGAGGATCAGGCCCCACTCAGGCGTGAGGTAGGGGTCGCCGCCGAGGCCCAGGAACGTCAGACCGGCCACATCCAGCACCGCCCCGCCCATGCCCAGCGTCGCCAGGACGATGATCGGCCCCACCGCGTTGGGGATCGCGTGAAGCAGCAGCACCCGCGACGGCGGCACTCCGATCGCCCACGCCGCCGTGATGTAGTCCATCCCCGCGATCCGCACGACTTCGGCGCGGACCTGGCGGGCGAAGATCGGCGCGCCCACCAGTCCCACCGCCCAGATGATGTTCCCAAGGTTCTTCCCCAAGACCGCCACCGTCACCATCGCCAGCAGAAAGCTCGGAAAACTCATGGCGAAATCGACTCCGCGCATGAGCAGCAGGTCCGTCTTCCCCCCCGCCAGCCCCGCGATCGCCCCGGCGAGCGTCCCAGCCGTCATCGCCAGCAGCGTCGCCAGCAGCGCGATGCGAAGCGTCACCCGCGCGCCGTACACCATCCGTGTCAGCAGGTCGTACCCCTGCGTGTCCGTCCCCAGCCAGTGGGTGGCGGAAGGCGCCTGCGATCCCTCAAACACATCCTGCGGGCTGTACGGCACCAGCCACGGGCCGAAGACGGCCGTGAGCGTGATGAACGCCACCATGACAAACCCCGCCAGCGCCGGGCGATGGCCGGTCAGAAAACGCCAGAACCAGCCGGGAAGTTCCTTCACGCCCGGCCCCCTTCCAGACGCACACGCGGATCGAGAAACGCGTAGCTCACATCCACGATCAGGTTGATCACCACAAACCCCGCCGCGATCACCAGCACCCCCGCCTGAAGCGGGCGCACGTCTCCCTTGAGAATCGCATCGACGATGTACGTTCCCATCCCCGGCCAGCCGAAGATCGTCTCCGTCAACACCGCGCCGCCGAGGAGCCTGCCGAGTTGCGTGCCGATGGAGGTGACGATGGGGATCGCCGCGTTGCTCAGCGCATGGCGCAGGATGATCCTTCCGGGGGCGACGCCCTTGGCGCGGGCGGTGCGGATGTAGTCCTGTGAAAGCTGCTCGCCCACGGCCGTGCGCGTGATGCGGGTGATGAAGGCCGCGGGAACCGTCGCCAGCACGCACGCCGGGAGCGTCAGGTGAGAAAGCGCATCGGTGAACATGCCCCAGTCGCGGAAAACGAAGATCGAATCGATCAGGTGAAATCCCGTCAGGTTCAGCGGATCGCCCAGCACATGCTCGGCGTGGAGCGCCTGCTGCTGGATCGCGGCCTTGCTCGCCTCCGAAAGCCTGCCCCCCAGGGGCATCCCCTCGAAGCCGACAACGGAAGTCATCGACACCAGCCACCCATGCAGCGTGTGCAACAGCCCGTAGCCCTCGGTCGCCGCCGCGTCCATCAGCCAACCGCCCTTGCGGAACGTGCGCAGCACCAGCAGCGCCAGCCAGAAGATCGGCATGGAGACGCCCGCGAGCGAACCGATCAGAATGGCCATATCCCGCCAGCCGCGCGGGCGCAGGGCGCTTAGCATCCCCATCGACACCCCGACGATGGTGGCGAGGATGAGTGCCGCCAGCCCCAGCTCGATCGTCGCCGGCAAGCGCGTGGCCAGCTCCTCCGCCACCGGCTTCTTCCGCTGGTTCGTGCCAAGGTCGAAGTGCCATACCACATCGCGCAGATACCGGCCGAACTGCACCAGGATCGGGTCATCGAGCCCCTCGGCCGCCCGGATGCGGTCGGCCTCCTCCTGCGACCACTTGGTTCCGAGGAGGGCGTCGACGGGATCCCCCGGGAGGGCGTACAGAAGCATGAACGAAACAAACAGCACCACCCCCAGCAGCGGCACGGCGATCAACACTCGTCGGACGATGTAGGGGAGCATGGGGGAAGCGGAATGATAGCTGTCATACGCGTCCGGATCACTTCGTGGGCGCGTTCGGCGCTTGCTAGGTGGCGCGATCGGGTGGGGTGTGGGAAGATGGTGGGCCGACCTGGCAAGGAGGCTGACCCTGCCCATCCCCTGACGTGCCCCGGAGGATCGGGCTGAACTGGATCGACGTGTCCGCGGGGCGAAGAGCGCGAGGTTCAGAAACAACTGCCGCAACTGGTCCTCGTCGACCTGAATCCAGGTGACGGCGTCGGGCGCTGGACCGATCCATCGTACGGCCTGACGGCGCAGACGCCCTTCGACGAGGGATCGGACCGATGCGACGCCGGCGACGTGGTCGAGCGCTACGAGTACGACGCCTATGGCCGGGTGCATATTCTGGATGCGGACTTCTCCAGCGACGCCGACCAGGTGTCGGACCATGCACAGGACGTGCTGTTCGCGGGGTATCTCCACGACGCCGAGACCGGCCTGTACCACGTGCGCTTCCGTACCTACCACCCCGGCCTGGGAAGGTGGCTGCAGCGCGATCCGCTGAACTATGTCGATGGGCTGAACCTGTTCGAGTACGTGCGGAGCAATCCGATCGCACTCCTGGATTCACTCGGACTTTCCAGTGGTGAGTGCGACGACGATAGTGGTTTCTTCGACCGTGTATTCTGGTGGGTGTGGACCCTCGCCAGATATGTTACTTCTCCGGTGATTGATCCGCTCATCGGAACTGCAGAAGCGGCACCAGACATCGCACGCTCGGTGATCCTTGAGGAGATCAGTAACCGAAGGCGTCAAGCCGAGATTGAGGGGGGCAACGCGCCGGATCTGTTGGAGAAGGATCCGCGTTTCATCGAGTTGGTCGAAAAGGCGCAAGGGAGAGGTTCCCTCACGAACGAGCAGCAGCGGATTCTCGACGAGTATCATCGGTTCTGGGATCAGGAGGCGCCCCGATACGAGCAGTGGAAAAAGGATAACCCGCAGGAGTATAATGATTTTAAGGAGAAGTATCCCGAGAATCACGAGCACATGGAAAAGCAGCTGAAGAACGCAAAAAAGAGAAAGGAACAGCGTGAAAAGGGGCAATAGCTCCGGGTCCACAGGTCAGCGAAGCTTTCCGATCAGCTTCGATCAGACGTGATTGGCGATGGGTGGTCGGATGAGGCATCGTGATGAAGAAATTCCTGAAAAGCCGGTACGTGTGGTGCATTGTGCTCGGGTATGTCGTGGCGGTGGTGATCGGGCATCTGGCAGCCTCACGATTCGAGGCGGGCGATGCGCGCGAACGCCAGGCGGTGCTTCTTCGCCAGGGAGCCATTTCCGTCACCGCGCGAATGAACCCGCTGTCCAAGCTTGATATATTCGGAGAGATTGAATCTGGAACTGTGTCTGTCGAGGTCTCCGTCAACGAGCGGGGACACATCACGCGTATCGTAACTTTCGGAGACAAGGTCCGTGGTGATGAGGGGCAGAGCGCCCTAAGTTATGACTTGGACGCAGATGGCGTGCAGGATATTCGGCTGATTTCGTTCGGCTCAGTACGGGAGAACAAGATTCGACAAATCTGCGTAGATAAGGACTGGGTCGACGCCGAGGAGATCGACCCGGTGAAAATGACGGCCAAGGTCGATGGGCAGCTGTTTGTCTTCGATAAACGAGCGGGTACTTGGCGAGCCTCCAGGGACGAGCTTGAGCAGTCCGGTAGGCCGGACACTTTGCCCGGCGGTTCGATCACCGACCGCGCGGACGGCACCGGAATGCCAAGTCCGTAACACCCCTCGCACCGACCTCACCTTCCTGGGCATCGCCGGCGGCCGCTACATCGACGCCCCGGCCGTGCGGTACTACGACGCCGACACCGACGGCCAGGACATCGCGACGCACTACTTCACCAGCGACGCGAACATGAACGTCACCGCGCTGCTCGACACTTCCGGCGACGTGGTCGAGCGCTACGAGTACGATGCCTACGGCCGGGTGCACTTCCTCAACCCCGACTTCACGAGCAAGGCGACGCAGGCGTCGGCCTACGCGAGCGACATCCTCTTCGCCGCCTACCTGCACGACGCCGAGACCGGCCTGTACCACGTGTGCTTCCGTACGTCCCACCCCGGCCTGGGGAGGTGGCTGCGAATCAGTACATCGAGACACGCGACATCCGGGGGAAGCTCAGGTGACCCGGTGCAACCGTGTGCGAAGTGAAAATGGGCGATAGAGGACTCGAACCTCTGACATCTTCCTTGTAAGGGAAGCGCTCTGGCCAACTGAGCTAATCGCCCGTGCGTCGTGATCTTAGCCGGGCGGTTTGGGGGTCGTCCAGACCGCGGGGCTATTGCGGCGCGGGAACCAGGTGGATCTCCCGCAGGTCGATCAGCGCGCCCTCGATGCGCTGCGTCGGCCTCATCACCACGCGCTGCACGCCCGAGCGGAAGGTCATGGTTCCAAACCGCTTGCGCTCGAAGTTGCCCCAGGTTCCGGTGGAGGGGACGCGATCCTCAAAGCGACCCACCGAGCCGACGATGGCGAACGGCTGGCCGGCGCTGCCTTCGTGTTCAGCCCATTCCAGCCAGATTTCATACGTTCCGGGTTTGGGAACCTGCACGGACCAGATCACCTGATCGTCGTCCGCCGACCAGTATGCAAGGCAATCGTACTCCGTGGAGTAACGAAGCTGCGAGCCGTAAAGTTCGCCGTTGCTCGCGAGCAGGCGCAGCGAGCCGTCCTGTTCCGGCGTCACGAGGCGCGGCTGATTGCCGTCGAAAGTTTTGGGCGCGCTGAGGTTGGCATTGACGAACGCGATGATGTCCGCCAGGTCGGCCGGGCGGAGGAACATCTCGAACCCACCGGGCATCATCGACGCGGTCGAGCGGACGAAGGTCCCCTCGACGATGTCCTCTTTCAGCACGGAGTGGTCCGCGCCGGAAAGGTCGCGCAGCGTGATGCTGGCGCCGGTTTCGCTCACCAGCAACCCGGTGAAGAGCTCGCCGTGAAAGGTTTCGAGGCTGTAGCTGAGGTACTTGTCCTCGATCGCGCGGTTGGGGTCCAGCACATGGGTGACGATGAAGTCGGCCGACTTGTCCACCAGCGCGGCGAGGTCCGGCCCGGCGCCGTGCCCGACGGTCCCCACCTTATGACACTGCGCACAGTGCTGCGAGAACAGCGCGATTCCGCGCTGGGCGTCGCCGTGGGCGGCGTTGACCAGCGGAAGGTATTCGTCGATGACCTCCTGGCGCGGACGCGACGCCCCGGCGGCGACGACCGCCTCGATGCGCTCCCGCACGG
>JBGTFI010000170.1:0-2720 GCA_041747335.1 Phycisphaeraceae bacterium
GCCGACCCCGCCCCCGCCTTCATCAGCCAGCCCCCCCTCGTCTGGGCCGTCCTCTGGGCCCTGACCGCCACCGCCGGCATGGCCGTCCAGTTCGGCCTGATCCGCCGCAAGGGCGGCAAATCCGCGTCCGAAGCCGACGACTGACATCCGGGCGGCTGGTTCTCTCTCCAACTTGCGCCTTGGCCGCGTCGGTGGGCGTGGTGCTTTGAACATCGCCCACGCCGGTCCTCGCAGAAGCGGCCTCGCTTCTGATCGGCTGCCTTCAGAGCCCGAGACTCCCCGCAACCCCTCTGCGCCGCCGGGCGCCCTCCGCGTTGTGTCTCACGGACCAGCGCTCCCCGACACCCAGTGGGGAGGCGGTCGCGATCTCGGTTTGGGCGAATCATCAGGCAAGCGACGACAACCGCCACGGTTCGATCGCGTCTCGGCCAGCCCGCCACCCTTAGTGACGCTCTCCGTTAGTGTCCTCGCCGAACGGACGCGAGGTTTCGATCGGTGCGGGCGGGAAGAAACCGGAACGGTCAGGAAGAGGCGCGGCTGTTCTCGATATGCCCGAATACCAATGTCAAGTCCGGAGGCTCGGTCTCGAGCGGTAAGAGGGTGCTCGCATCAATCCACGCCCCCTTGTGCCGCACGAAGCTCCCCACGTCAGAGAAGCCGATGACGCTCTCAAGATCGCGGACCGGCGAGTGCGCAAGCAGCGTGTAGAGGAGCAAGGCGCGGTCCCGGTCACACCCCGTTGCGAAAAGCAACGTCTCATCCGGCATGGCGATCCGGTCGCGACTCCCGAAGATCGACCCTCGCCCGGAGATCGTGCCGACGATGGCGACCGCATCGGACAGCTCCTGCACACTGCGACCCAACTCGCACGCTCGCGCCTCCCGGAGCGCGGCTCGGATGTACGCCTGCGGCCACGGCACGCTGAGGCTCCGAAACGCATACAGCGCGTACTCGTAGATGGAGCCCGGATGTTCCGCCGCCAGCGAGGCGACCTCGGCTCGATAGCTCTCCGCCGTGTCATGCCCGGCGGGATCGGGTATCGGGTCGTTCGGGCCCACGAACCGGATGTGCTCCGGTGAAGGATGCCTGAGCGGGTTCGACACGAAGCCGCCGATCTGCCGGTACAACTCGGCAATACGCTCGTTCGGTATCTGCGATGTGCGTGATGTGCAGTGGCACATCCCCATCACCGGGTTGTAGAAGAACGTCGTCTCCGTACCGGACGCGACGACTTTGGCGAACTCGGACAACTCCGACTGGTTGTTGATCCGCGTACTGCTGAACCACTTGGTGTTGTTGAGCAGGTGTCCCTCGCCGATATCGAGGTACACGAACATGTGGGCGCGGTTGCCCGCGATGATGATGCGGTCCAACGGGAAGCGCCCCCACACCGCCAGCGCCGCCGCCCACAGCATCCCCAGCCCGATGCACTTGCCCGAGCGCTTCCCCTCGGGGTTGACGGTCGACATCGCGTTCATCACCTCGACCGTCTCGTTCTTGAGCCGAGGAAACAGCCCGGCTTTGTAGTACGGCTGGTCGATGATCCGGCCGAACTGCGACCCGGGGTTCTCCGCGAGCAGTCTTCGGAACGTCAAGTCGTACTCGCCCCGGATGTTCTCGACGAAGCCGCGCGGGAAGCGATTCTCCTCTTCCGTAAAGTCCATCAGCCCCCACACATCACCCCCGGGCAGTCCGGGCATGATGGTGAAGGTGTAACGGTGGAAGAACCGTTGCAGGGCGTCCAGGCGGCCTTTGGCGCTGCGAAGCGAGCCGTCGGGGGCGTGCGCCCGCTTCTCGTCCCGCCACGCCCAGAGCGCCGGTGACATCAGGTCCGCCAGCAGGAACGCGGGAACGAGGTTCTGCGCGTCGGCGTCGATCTCCAACACGCTCAAGCTGACACCGTTCGAGAGGCGCTCCAGCCTTTCCTCAAGATCAGGCGAAGGGACCATTGCCGGCTCGTCGCCCGCAGGCTTCACTGTGTCCCGAGCGGCGCTCATCACATGATTCTACCCAGTCGCTTTGCTCTGACGGGCTCCTGTATCAGCGGTCAAAGCATGGCTCCGCGTCGTCGTCATTCTCTCCACCGCCGGCGCCATGGCCGCCCTGGTCTTCCTGCACTTCAACCCAAGCCCCGCCGGCGATCCCCACGACCCCATCCCGCCCGAGCCCAGCACCAAGCACCGAGAAGCCATCACCGTGGGCGAAAGGCCAAGCCTCCAACTCCCTCTCTGCGCCCCTCCGCGCCCTCCGCACACTCTGAGGTAAACCCCTGGCCCTCCCCGCCCCGCAAAATCCGCACAATTTCGCCAATCCACACAACCGGAACTGCAGCAACCCCCGCCCGCTGGTCGATGGATCACCCTGCCAGGGATGGCGCGGATCGCGGCGGAGCCCGTCTGAGAGAAGATGCACCCCAGTCGCGCCCCGGAGCGGGCGCGTGCGCGGTCCGTAACGCCGGACGGAAGGAAGCCATGTCGACCGACAACAACAACCAGCAGACCACCAGGCAGAACCTCCCCGAGATGACCGTCATCGGCCCGGACACCAAGATCAAGGGCGAGATGTTCTTCGAAAAATCCGCCCGCATCCTCGGCTCCTTCGAGGGCAAGATCACCGCACAGGGCGAGGTCCAGATCGGCGCCGGCGCCCTCTGCAACGCCGCCGTCGAGGCCGACCGCGTCATCGTCGACGGCCGCGTCCACGGGCCCATCACCGCCCGC
>JBGTFI010000171.1:0-2986 GCA_041747335.1 Phycisphaeraceae bacterium
GCGCCAGCGCCATGGCGCACACAAATCGCGCCGTGCGCCGCTCGGCGGGGATACTGCCCAACTCGCGCAGGAGCCTGCGGTTGTTGGCCGGATCGACGACGCTGCGCGGACCGCTCACGCCCGCGTAACGCGCGCTCACCACGCCCGGCGCGCCGCCCAGAACATCAACCTCCAGTCCGCTGTCATCCGCGATGCACGGAAGCCCGGATGCCAGGGCGTAGTAGGCCGCCTTGAGCCTCGCGTTGCCCTCGAAGGTCGGCTGATCCTCGACGGGTTCGGGGATCTCCATCCCCAGTTCATCGAGCGTCAGAAGCTCGAGACGCGGCGCTTCGGGCGCGGTCAGGAGCGGCCTCCACACGGCGAGAATCTCATCGCGCTTGTGGCGGTTGGAGGTGGCCAGGAGGAGGCGCATCACACCGTCCCCGACCAGTCGGGCGGGAGGATGACGACCGGCACCGTCGCGTCACGCAGCACTTTGCTGGGCAGGTCGCCGCTGAACACCCGCTTGAGCCGGCCCTTGTGCGTCGCGCCGACGATGATGAGGGTGCAGCGGCGGGCCTGGGCGGTGCTGACGATGGCCTTGGCGGCGTTGGCGGAAAAGAGCATCAGCCCCTCGGCGCGGACGCCCCCCTGCTTGAGGGCGTCGGTGAGGAGGTTGAGCGTCTGCTCGCCGCGGCGGCGGGAGTCGGATTCGTCATCGTCCTCATCGCGCACCTGGGCGACGTGGACCACCAGCGCCTCGGCATCCAGCCGCCGGGCCAGGTCAGCGACCACTTCCGCCTGCTTTTCGCTCGCCCAGGGCGAACTGACCGCCACTAGGATGCGACTTTGACTCAAGGCATGACTCCCGCGACAGGCCCTTCCTGATCGGAGAAGGATGATACCGCCGCCGCCCGCGCGCGGCCAGCGGTGTTGTGGGTTCAGTCCTGGGTGTTCAGAGGGGTGGCTGAGGCAGAGGGCTTGGCGGCGTCCCAGTTCCGGGAACCGAGCAAAACCCCCGCCGCGAGCGGACTATGATTGACCTGAACGTGCAATGGCGGCGTCCGGCACGGCGAAGTCCGATAAGCCCAGGCTGACGCCCATTCCGGATGCCCCCAATGGAGACGCGCCCCAGGCCGGCGCCGCAGCGGCGCGGCTGGGCGCGAAAAACATACCCATGACTCACCCCAACCACCCGACGCCCGCAACCCTCGGCCAGCTTCGTCAGACCGATTATCGCTACCGCAGCGTCAAGCAGGAGCTGCGCGAGAACCTGATCACCCGCCTGCGCTCGGATGAGCCGCTCTTTCCCGGGGTGCTGGGCTACCAGAGCAGCGTGATTCCGCAGATCGTTCACGCGATCCTCTCGCGCCACGACATGCTGCTGCTTGGGCTGCGCGGACAGGCCAAGACGCGCATCCTCCGGCTGCTGCCGTCGCTGCTGGATGAGTGGGTTCCGATCCTCGCGGATGTCGAGATTCCCGATGATCCGATCTCGCCGATGACGACGATGGGCAAGCGCGTGGTGCGTGAAAAGGGGGATGACGCGCCGATTCGCTGGCTTCACCGCGACGAGCGCTACCACGAGAAGCTCGCCACGCCGGACGTGACGATCGCGGACCTCATCGGCGAGATCGACATCGTCAAGCACGCGGAGGGCCGCTACCTCTCGGATGAATCGACGATGCACTTCGGGCTGATCCCGCGCACCAACCGGGGGATTTTCGCGATCAACGAACTGCCGGACCTTTCGCCGCGCATCCAGGTGGGGCTGTTCAACGTGCTCGAAGAGCGGGATGTTCAGATTCGCGGGTATCCGGTTCGGCTGAACCTGGATGTGTGCCTGGCGTTCTCGGCCAACCCGGAGGACTACACGAACCGGGGGCGGATCGTCACGCCGCTCAAGGACCGCATCGGATCGGTCATCCGCACGCACTATCCCGAGACGGCTGCCGAGGCGATGTCGATCACCCGCGCCAATGCCTGGGTCGATCGCCAGGCGGACGCCGCAGATTCGAAGCTGCCGCGTGTCGAGGTGCCGTCCTACATCCACGAAATCATCGAAGCCGCCGTGACACTGGCGCGCACCAGTCCGCACATCAACCAGGCTTCGGGGGTGAGCGTGCGCACGTCGATCGCCTGCCTGGAGAACGTGGTTTCCTCGGCCGAGCGACGCGCGATCCTCACCGGCGAAGCGCGGGTCATGCCCCGGATGTGCGACCTGACGCACCTGCTCCCGGCGACGCGCGGGAAGGTCGAGCTGATGCTGGCGGAGGACGGCCAGGGGTCCGAAGACAAGCTCATCACCTCGATCGTCGGTGAGGCGGTCAAGGCGCTGTTTCAGCGCGTCGGGGGGATCGAGCAGTTCGAGGCGATCGCCGATCAGTTCAGCCAGGGACTGACGCTTTCAGTCGGCGACGACGTCTCGGCGGCGGAGCTCGTTGCGTCCTTCGAGCACGTCAAGGGACTCATGCCGACGGCGAAGAAGGTCTGCGCCAGGCTGAAGCTCGACGCGTCTGATGAGCAGGCGCTCGCCGGCGCCGGCGAGCTGGTGCTCGAGGCGCTCTACGTCAACAACCGCCTGAGCAAGCACGCGGCCGCGACGGGCGCGAAGTACCGGCGGTGAGCGTGATGACGAACGCCCAGATCGATCTGCTGTTCGTCTACGGCACGCTCCGAGGCGATGTGAACCACCGTGCCCACGAGTTCCTCGCGCAGAATGCCCGGCTGATCGGCCGCGCCGCCGCGCCGGGCCACCTCCTCTTTGACCTGGGTGCCTATCCGGCGATGACGGCCGCCCCGCCCGACGATTCCGGCGCGCAGGTCATCGGTCAGTTGTTCCGATTGCGCGATCCTGAATCGCTGTGGCCGAAGCTCGATGCGTACGAAGGGGCGCAGGGCGGCGACGCCCAGGCTCCCCTTTTTGTGCGCACGCTCGTCACGGCGCGACCGGACTCAGGCGCGCCGCTGCGCGCCCGGGCGTACCTGTACGCTCGGCCATTGCCTC
>JBGTFI010000172.1:0-1598 GCA_041747335.1 Phycisphaeraceae bacterium
CGCGGAGTACAATCTGGGGCTGGTGCTGGCGATGGCGAAACGGGCCGCGGAGCCGGTCCTGGACCTTTCCGAGCTAGTTTCGGAAGGGAACCTGGCTCTGCTGAGGGCGATCGACAAGTTCCGTGTGTCACGGGGGTACAAGTTCTCGACCTACGCCTGCAACGCGATCCTGCACGCGCTGGGACGGCTCCGCAAGCGAACCCTAGCCCGTCGCAGGCGCTTCTGTGCGTCCTACGAACCCGACTACGACCGGTCGGACCACCAGGAGGTGAAGGTGGAGCAGCACGAGCGGGACTGCGTGGAGGAGCTTCGACGGATCCTGGCGAACAACACGTCGGAGCTGAGCGACACCGAGAGGCGGATCATCGCACATCGGTTCTTTGAGGCCCAGGATGACGGGAGGCGCATGACGCTGATGGAGGTCGGCAGGCTGATCGGGATGACCAAGGAGCGCGTGCGGCAGATTCAGAACCGGGCGCTGGCGAAGCTGCGGGCGACGCTGGAAGTGGAGTATCTGGACCCGAGTGCGGGTGGTTTGGCATCGAGGTGATCACTAAACCATGCAAGGCCACTTCTCCTCATGCCCCTTGCCGAGGGTGCTTCTCACAGGCGTAACCGGCTACGTGGGCGGCCGCCTGGCGCCTCGTCTGCTCGATGCGGGCTACCGCGTGCGGTGCGTCGTGCGCAATGAACGCAAGCTCCGTGAGCGCGGCTGGGCGGGTCGTCCTGGGGTGGAGGTGGTGGAATGCGACCTGGGTGACACTAAGACGCTGACCCGCGCCATGGGCGGGTGCGAGGCGGCTTATTATCTGGTTCACTCGATGCAGGCCGCGGGCGCTGCTTATGCCAGCGAGGATCGGCGTCTGGCTGCGAGCTTTGCGCAGGCCGCCCGTCACGCGCAGGTGGGGCGCATCATCTACCTCGGCGGGCTGGGCGAGACGGGGCAGGGCCTTAGCGAACACCTCTCCTCCAGGCGCGAGGTTGAAAAGGTGCTTGCAGACTCCGGCGTGCCGGTGACCACTTTCCGCGCGGCGATGATCATCGGGTCGGGTTCCGCCTCGTTCGAAATCCTGCGTTATCTCGTCGAGCGACTGCCGGTGATGATCACCCCGCGTTGGGTCACCACGGAAAGCCAGCCCATCGCCATCGGCAACGTCCTGCATTACCTGACCGAGTGCCTGAACGTGCCCGCGACGATCGGCGGGACATTCGACATCGGCGGCCCGGATGTGCTTTCGTACCGGGCGCTGATGCGGGTGATGACCCGGGCGCTGGGGCTGACACGGCGCATCATCATCTCCGTGCCGCTGCTGACGCCGCGTCTGAGTTCCGGGTGGATCCACCTGGTCACGCCGATCAATTACCGTCTGGCGCGACCCCTGGCCGAAGGATTGCGCAACCGTGTGGTCTGCCGCGACCAGCGGGCAGCCGAGTTGATGCCCCAGCGGCTGCTGACGGTGCGCGAGGCGATCGAGGCGGCTGTGCACGAGACGGGGCGCGGTGAGGTCGATTCGGCGTGGTCGGATGCCGGCGTGGTGTCCGGCGACCCCGACTGGGCGGGCGGCAGGGTTTTTCGCGATCGGCGCGAGGTGCTGATC
>JBGTFI010000173.1:0-9668 GCA_041747335.1 Phycisphaeraceae bacterium
CAGCTCGACCAGCCGCGCGGCGATGGTGGAACTGACCTGTCCTTCATCGCCCAGCAGCCGCGCCCCCCACAGTCGCACGTGGGGATCGCGGTGGCCGAGCGCTTCGAGCGCGTGGGCTTCGTCGAAAGCGCCGATGCGATCAATCGCCCAGAGCGCTTCGAGGTTCTCCTGCGCATCGCCCTCGCGGAGCAGCGTTCGCAGCCTTGGGAGCACGGAGCGGTCCCTTCGCGCTCCCAGCAACCGCCGGGCGGTCTCGCGCTGCCAGCGGTTTTCATGGGAAAGCAGGCTGACCAGTTCATCGCTTGATGCCTTGCGCAGATTGAACGGCTTGAAGGGCTGATAGCCTTCGCTCCGCAGACGGTAGACCCTCCCGCGTTCGTGGTCCCAGTTGTCGCGGGGGTCGAGGTGGGTGATGCGGGCGTCGTACCAGTCGCTGATGTAGAGCGCCCCGTCCGGCCCGTGCTCGATATGCACCGGGCGGAACCAGCGGTCGTCCGTCTCGATGGTCTTCTCCAGGTCGACCGTCCGGTAAGTGCTTCCCCAGGGTTCGAGGCGCGTGGTGATGATCCAGCTCGCCAGAGAATTGACGCAGATGAGCTTCCCGCGGTAACCCGGCAGCTCGTCGGCGCCGTAGATGACGAACTGGTGGGTCAGGCGCGTCTGGTCGCCGCTGTGCGGCATGGCGTTGAAGTAGCCGTAGGCGAAGGGATTGGTCAGCGGCCCGTGCTTCCCCCAGCCCTTCTGGAAGTAACCTCCCTGCACGAAGTGGACGCCGCGCTCCGAGACGTTCGTGCCCGAATAGACCCTTCCTTTGTCGTCGAAGTCCACGCCGAAGCTGTTGAACCCCCCCTCGGCGAAAAGCTCGAAGATGTGTTTCGTCGGGTGATAGCGCCAGATCGCCTGGCCGAGGAAGGGCGTGACACCCTGGTCGGGATTGAGCTCCGCCTTGACCCGCGCGGTGCAGGTGGAGCCTTGTGCGCCGTAGATCCATCCATCCGGGCCGAACTTGAGGCTGTTGGCGACCGAATGCGTATCCTCCAGTCCGAAGCCTGATAAGTGAACGATCGGATCGCCATCGGGCACATCGTCATGGTCCCTATCGGGGTAGAACAGCAGATACGGCGTGTTCATCACCCACACACCGCCTTCGCCGTGCAGTACGCTCGTGGCGATGTTGAGCTGGTCCACGAACGTCTTGACCGTGTCAAAGCGCCCGTCGCCGTTGGTGTCCTCGTGGATGGTGACCTTGTCCTTGCCCCTGAAGTGATTCGGCGGGGGCGGGGGATCGCGGTCGAAGATCTTGCGCAGGTGGTCGTCGAAGGTGATGACCTTCAGCCCCGCCGGGTCGGGATACTGGCGGTACTGCGTCACCCACATGCGTCCTCGCTCGTCGAACTTCACTTCGAGCGGCTGGGTCACCTCCGGCTCATGCGCCACCAGATCCATCGCCAGCCCGTTTGCGACTTTGAACCGATCGAGCGCCTTCCGGGGCGACGACGGCTCACCCTTGTCCGTCGATGAGGCGTGGGGATTCGTGTTGCCCTCGTAACGATCGAGCACGACCTGCTGGGCGGCCAGTAGCGCGCTGCGATCCACCGTGCCGATACCCGCTCGGCCGGGGACGAGTTCTCCCGCCGCGCTCACATAGGCGGTTGCCAGGGCCCCGCGCGCGGGCGCATCATCAACCGGCCAGTCCTTCCACCGCAGGTTATCCCCCGGCCGAAACTGCCACAGCCCGGAAAGCTCGATCGCTTCATCCCCCGCGATAAGCTGGATCGGCCCCTCGACGATCCCGCCGGCTTCGCCGTCGTCGTACACGCGCACCGTGATCAGGTTGTATTCGCCGGGGCGCACCAGGGCCGGGTCGATCACGTACGGCCTGCGAAACCCGCTTGAAGGGCTTTGATAGAGCGGCGGCGGGGAGCCGTAGGCGCCGATCTTCTGCCCGTTGAAGAAGGCTTCATCCACGTTGTCCGTGCGGCCGATGGTCAGCAGCAGCCGCACATCCCGCCAGGCCTCGGGCACGCGCACGAAGAGGCGGTACCACGCGAAGCCGTCGAGGTCGGCGAAGCGTTCGGGCGCGGCGGTCTCCCACGCCGCCGGAACGGGCAGAAGCTGCCAGGGGTCGCTTTCGGCCTTAGCCGGAGCGGTCGCGGCGGTGAGGACGAGAACAAGCGGGAGCAGACGTTGGGTTCGCCAGCCCCGCGCAGGGGCAATCAGAGCCTTGCCCATGGCGCCGCATGAAGGAATCCTCTCCCCGGCCGACCGGTTCGTTTCGCTTCTGTCCAACACCTTAGCTCCGTGGGAATTGCGGGGAATTGCGATCAGGAGGAACACTAGGGGGCTGACCAGGTTGCAGCCACCCGAATTCCCGGATAATTGTACCGCAATTGCGTCGGTCGGCGCTTCCCGCTGTGTCCTGTACTTTTCCCATCACTGCATGGCCAGAACCCGTCACATCGCCCTGCTGATCGAGACCTCGCGGGCGTATGGCCGGGGGTTGCTGCGCGGGGTCACCCGCTACCTTCACGAGCACCCGCACTGGTCGATCTATGTCGAACCGCGCGGGTTGGACGATCCGGCCCCACGCTGGCTGAAGAACTGGAAGGGCGACGGGATCCTGGCACGGATCAACAACCGCGCGATGGCGGATGCGGTGATGCGCACCGGGATCCCCGTGGTCGACCTGCGCGGGGCGCTTGAGGACCTCGGGCTGCCGTTCATCGGGATCGACAATGAAGTGGTTTCGCGGATGGCCGCGGATCACCTGATGGACCGCGGACTGCGGACCTTCGCGTTCGTGGGGGCGCCGCGGAAGTACAACCGCTTCATCGACCTGCGCAGCGACTGCTTCGCCCATCGCATCCGCACGGCTGGGTTCCCCTGCGAGGTGTACCAGCACCCGGTGCATAAGAAGCGGGGCGTGAGCTGGGACGAGGAACAGGACAACCTCACCCACTGGCTCAAGTCCCTGCCCAAGCCGCTGGGGCTGATGGCCTGTCACGATGAATGGGGGCAGCAGGTGCTCGACGCGTGTCGGCGGGCGGAGCTGGCCGTGCCCGATCAGGTGGCCGTGGTCGGCGTGGACAACGACCTGCTGCTTTGCGGGCTGTCGGATCCGCCGCTGACGAGCGTCGATGTCAACGCCGAGCAGATCGGGCATGATGCCGCCGCCATGCTCGACCGCATGATGGGCGGTCAGGCCCCGCCGAAAGAGCCGATTTACATCCGCCCGCGCGGCGTGGTCACCCGCCGCTCGACCGACATCCTGGCGATCGGCGATCGCCTGACGGCCGACGCGGTGCGCTTTATCCGTGAGCATTTCCACGAGGGCATCACCGTCGAGGACATGATCCACGCCGTGCCGCTCTCACGGAGCGTCCTGGAGCGGCGCTTCAAGCGATGGCTGGGGCGTTCGCCCAAGTCGGAGATCATCCGCCTGCAGGTCGAACGCGCCTGCACGCTGCTGGTGGAGACGAACCTGCCGCTGGCGACCGTCGCCCAGCTTTCGGGCTTCCGGCACGCGAAGTACCTCAGCGAAGTCTTCCGCAAACGCACCGGGCACACCCCCAGCCAGTACCGCAAGCAGTTCCAGCGCCAGCAGTGACAGGGCGATTTACGGGAAGCCTGGCCGGATCATCGGATAGGCGCGGGGGGGAGGATCATCTAGGATTCCCGACAAGGTAGTGGGGCGGGCGTCTCGCCCGCGATTGCGGCAAAGCCGCAAGCCCCCATGTTCGAATGCACCGCAGAGTGTTGTGGTTTCAGGCCTTCGGCCTGATGGCGGGCGAGACGCCCGCCCCACTGTCATGATTCACTCCATTGACTCAGGAAGGGTGTCGCCGATGCCGAGAACGATCAATTATCTGGCATTCCTCATCGTCTTTGCCGCCCCCGTCCACGCCGGCGATCTTGATTTCACCTTCCGCAAGCGGATCGAGACCGGCCAGGGCGCCAGCCAATTCGAGGTCGTCCACGAGAAGACCACCTGGGCGGCGGACAAGACGGCGGTGGTCATCTGCGACATGTGGAACGAGCACTGGTGCAAGGGGGCGACCGGCCGCGTGGGCGAGATGGCCCCGCGCATGAACCAGGTCGTCAACGCCCTGCGCGAGCGCGGGGTGCTGGTCATCCACGCCCCCAGCGACACGCTCGACCATTACGCGAACACCTCCCAGCGAAAGCTCGCGCAGAGCGCCCCGCCGGTCAAGACCGAGATCCCCCTTCAGGGCTGGTGCAGCCTCGACACCAGCAAGGAAGCGCCGCTGCCGATCGACGATTCCGACGGTGGCTGCGACTGCGTTCCGCAGTGCGAGGGCCGCAAAGCCTGGAGCCGGCAGATCGACCTCATTGAGATCAGGGAGGGCGACGCCATTACCGACAGCGCCGAGGCCTACTACCTCATGAAGCAGCGCGGGATCGAGAACGTCATCGTCATGGGCGTGCATACCAACATGTGCGTGCTCGGCCGGCCGTTCTCCATCCGCCAGATGGTCAATCAGGGTCAGAACGTCGTGCTCATGCGCGACATGACCGACACCATGTACAACCCGCGCATGGCGCCCTATGTCACCCACTTCCGCGGGACGGACCTGGTCGTCGAGCACATCGAGAAATACTGGGCCCCCACCATCACGTCGGATCAAGTCATCGGCGGCGAGACGTTCCGCTTCGCGGGGGATGTTCGGCCGAAGATTGTGGTGGCCATCGCGGAGCCGCAGTATGGGACGCGTGAAACGCTGGCGCACTTCGCCAGAGAACGCTGGAAGCAGCTTCAGGGCTTCGAGGTAGCGATTCTTCAGGGCGATCCGGCGAAGCACGATGTTCCCGGGCTGGCCGAGGCGCTCCAGGATGCCGACCTGCTGGTGCTGAGCGCCCGTCGCGTGGCGCTTCCTGAGAAGGACGCCAGGGCGCTGCGCGCGTACCTTGACGGGGGAAAGCCCCTGATCGCCTTGCGCACCTCCAGTCACGCGTTCGATGCCCGCGGGCAGGGACCGGCCGGTCATACCGACTGGGCGGACTTTGACGCCCAGGTCCTCGGCGGCAACTACCAGGGCCACCATCCCGACGGGCCTGTAACCACGATTGCCGCCGTCGAGGGCGCCGCGGGACATCCGATTCTTGCGCGTATTGAAGGCCCCTTCACCAGCGACGCCTCACTGTACCGAGCAGGACCGGTGGCGTCCGGCGCCACGCCGCTGCTCGTCGGCCGAATCGACGGCGCCCACGCCGAACCGGTCGCCTGGACCCATCGCTACGGAGACGCCAAGGTCTTCTACACCTCCCTGGGCAATCCGGGCGATTTCGCCAACCCCGTTTTTCAGACCCTTCTCGACAACGCCATGCGCTGGACGCTCGAGTGAGGATCGTACCGGTCGCACCGCTCCCCGAAACAACCGTTGCATCTTCCCAACCTTCGGCATCCGGTGCGAAGGTTCGCTGGACACGCGGCGGTCAAGAAATCGGCCCGTTTCATCTCGCCCGGCGCTTGCATCGGGGTATGGTGGGAGCGCAGGCCGATTTCCCGGCCTGTCGAATCGACCGGGGAGATGCCTGACAGGAGGGTACAGACATGGGACTCGTCTACGACGCGTGCAACGGCGGACCGGGGACCGGGTCGAAGGCTGACGGATGGGAGGAGCGCCCTCAACGGCATCCGGAGTTCGACATCGACCAGCTCGCCAGGTCCTCAGACACCATCCGTGATCTTTTTCCCGAAATGGAAGAGACCTGCCGGGTGCGTGACGGCCGGGTGGAGAACGAGTTCGAGCGGGAGTCACTCTTCAGCAAGCTCGCTCCCGGACCGCTCAGCCACACCGCTCGGGAACGTCTGGGGGCGGTGGCCTACACCGGCGTGCTGGCGGGGCTGTTCATCGGCGCCTTCACGTTGGGCGTCCGGGCTTTTTCGGTTGATTGGGAGACGCCGCGTGACGCCAACCTGATGGCCGGTCAGGCGGTGGCCGCGCCCATTCTGCCCCCCGCCACCGCCGCGCCGACGTTTACAATCACGACCCCAATCGCCACGGCGGGCACGCAACCCGTCGCCGGCGCGACTTTCGCGAATGAACGCATCACTTCGAACCCGATCGGGCGGGTCGTCTCAGGCCCGCCGCGCGAAGGCGCGCCCGTGCGCCTGGACGGGATCGTCCGGTGGACCGGCGCCAAGCCGATCGCCATCATCAACGGCGTCACGGTCGAACCGGGGGACGTCGTGGAGGGATACACCATCATGGCGATCGATGAACAGGGGGTCATGCTCCTGGCCGGGGGGGAGATGTACTACGTGCAGATCAAGCAGAGCCAGCCTCACGGCGCGTGAGGCGACTTCGGCGGGCACGAGTCAGCAACGCGGCCGCGCCCCATTACGCCTCCAGCACCAGCCTGTACCGCGGGCTGCCGTGGCGGAGCTTTTCGAAGGCCGCGTTGATGTCGCTAAGGGGAGCGCATTCGATGATGGGTTCAATGGCGTGGCGGGCGCAGAAGTCGAGCATCCTGGCGATGACCGCGGGCGGACCCAGGGGTGAGGCGGCGAGGGATCGCTCGGCCATGATCATGGGGAAGACATCCTTCACGCCGAAGCCCTTGGGCACCGCGCCGACGGTGTGAAGGATGCCGCCGGGGGCGAGGGTCTTGACGTAGGCATCCCAGTCCAGCGTGGCGTTGGCGGTGTTGAGCACGAGGTCAAAGCGGCCGGCGAGCTTTTCGAGCGCGCCGGGGGTTTTCGTGTTGACGAAGTGGTGCGCGCCCATGGCGCGGGCTTCGCCCTCCTTGTCGGCGCTGGTGGAGAAGGCGGTGACCTCGCACCCCCACTTGTTCAGGAAGAGCAGGGCCATGTGCCCCAGCCCGCCGATCCCGATGACGCCCACGCGGGCGGTGGGGCTGAGGTTGTGAATGACGATCGGATTGAAGACGGTGATCCCGCCGCAGAAAAGAGGCCCGGCGGCGCGGGGATGCAGGCCCTCGGGCAGTTTGGCGCACCAGGCCCAGTGGGCGCGGACGCGGTCGGCGAATCCGCCGTGACGGTTGACGATGGTGCCCTGCCCCCGCGGGCAGCGGTGGTGGTTCCCGCCCAGACACTGGCGGCAGTGCATACATGTGCGGGCGTACCAGCCCAGCCCGACGACATCGCCGACTTTGAGGTTCGGAACGTGCTCGCCGACGGCCGCGACCTTGCCGACGACCTCGTGCCCGCCGACGAAGGGATAGGCGGTCATGCCCCACTCGTTGTCGAGCATGGAGAGGTCGCTGTGGCAGATGCCGCAGTATTGGACGGCGATCTCGACTTCATCGTGTCCGAGCGGTGCTGGTTCGTACTCGAACGGGTTGAAGGCGGCGCCGGGTTTGGCGGCGGCGTAGGCGTGGATGGTCATGGGAGGTCCTTGTCGGTGGGGGTTGGTGGGGTGACATAAGGATAGCCTTGACCGGGAACGAAAAGAAAGCGGCGACCCGCCCGGAAGCGAGTCGCCGCGAAGCGAACCGAATGCAGATGTCGGAACGACGTTGAGATCTACCCGAGCAGACCCAGGACGCTCTGGGGCTGGCTGTTGGCGATGGCCAGAACGTTTTGCGACGCCGCGCCGAGGATCTGTGAGCGCGTGAGGGCCGCGGTCTCGGAGGCGAAGTCGGTGTCGCGGATGGTGCTCTCGGCCGCGGTGGTGTTCTCGAGTGCCACGCCCAGTGCGTTGATCGTCGATCCGATCACGTTCTTCTGGAATGCGCCCAATCGTCCACGGAGCGAGGAGACCTGGTCGATGGCGAGGTTGACGATCTTCTGCGCGTCTTCGAGGTTGCCGTCGACAAGGTTGCTGTCGCCGCCGGACCCCAGGGCCTTGAGCTGCCCGGTGGTCGAGTCGCCGAGCTTGTAGGAGGCGACGTTCTGGATGCCCAGTCGGACCTGGCTGTTGACGTCGACGGTGGGTCCGATGTTGAACTTGGCTCCGCCTCCGGTGATGGTCATGGCGTTGACGGCGCCGGCGGCCGTGGCGGCGGTGGTGCTGAGGGTGAGGCTCACGTCCAGCGCGTCGGTGTTGATCGAAAGCGTCTTGCCCTTGCCGCGAGCGGTGGAGCCGTTGATGACGCCCGCCACGTCCTGGCCCTCGTCGCGAATGGCGGCGGTGACCGAAGCGAAGGCGGTGATGTTCCCTGCCACGGTGCTCGCCCTGGCCTCATTGGTCGAGGAGAGCTGGTGGACGGCGCCCGCCTGGCCTCCGACGCTGGTGACGTTGACCGAGACGAACTCGCTCGAACCGTACTCGGTGGTCTTGAGCACGATGCCGGTGCCCGAGGTCTTGGCGGAGACGCCGGTGACGCTCTTGAAGTTATTGATGGCGGTCGCGGCCGAGGCCAGCGTGGTGCCCGAGGCGAAGCTGAACTCGCGCGCACCGGCGGTGCCCGCCAACTCGAAGGTGAACTTGCTCGTACCGTCGGTCAGGTTCAGGGCCGCGGCGCCGGCGGAGAGGAACACGCCCGCGTGCTGGGCCGAGGCGGTGATGATCGCGTTGACGCCGATGCTCCCGCCCTCGGCGATCTTGGCGCCGTTGACCTTGAAGTCGTCGATGCTGGCGGCGACGCCGGTGACTTTGAAGTCGAACCCGCCGTTCAAGATCTTCGTGCCCTGGAAGCTGGTGTTGGAGGCGATGCGGTCGATGGTCTGCAGGATCGCATCGACCTGGAGCTGGTTGGCTTCCTTTTCCTCGGTGCTCAGACCGGCTTCATTGGCGGTTTCGGAGACCAGGCTCTGAAGCTCGATGAGCAGGCTGTTGACTTCCTGAAGCCCGCCCTCGGCGATGTTGACGAACTGGTCGGCGCGTTCGGCGTTGCCCAGGGCCGCGGAAATGGCGGCCTTCTCGGAGCGCAGCTTCTCGCTGGCGATCAGCCCCGCGGGGTTGTCCGCCCCGCGGTTGATCGCCAGGCCGGTGCTCAGGCGCTCGAGGGACTTGGTGACGGCGGCGTTGTTCTGCGTGAGGATTCGCTGCGAAATCAGCGAGTTGACGTTGCTGTTGATTCGGCTCATTGCTTGCTTTCTCCCCTGTTGGTTCGGCAATGCTTCGCATGGGCGAAGCGCGATCGATTGATCTCAAGTAAGGAAACCCGTGCTTCCCGCGCCACGCGGCGGGGGATTCCAATCGCACCCGTGATGTCCTGTTCAACGCATGCCCATGTCGCCTGCCTCCTTCATCCCTGAACGTGCCTGGGCGTCCTTCGCCTCCGGCCGATTCCCGTCGTCGATCGCCTGGCGTGTTCCGCGGTCCGCGAGGTCGATCGATCCGCCCGCGGCGACGCTCCGCGTCGCCCACCTTGTCGGGCTCTTTCATTCACGGTCATCCGTGAAGTCAAGCCCTTGGCGGCGTCTAGGCCGTCAATCGGAACGCTTTAGCGGGCTAATCACGTCAGATGGGAAAAACCGCGTGGTTGTGCGCGCCCGGACCCGGCACACGCTTCACAGGCGCGCGATCAGGCACACGCGACAGAACCGAGAAGGTTTCGTCAGACGAATCGAGCGTCAGAGATCGCGTTTCCGCGCGAATCGCGCACACCCGGCACGATGCGCGCAGATGTTGCATCCCGCGCGGTCGGATTCGGCAGCGCAGACGTTCCCTGAGGCAAGGTTGTGACAGACCGCGCAACCGGAGCAGCCGGACTACCCGCGGGCAAGCACCCAGGCGGCG
>JBGTFI010000174.1:0-2093 GCA_041747335.1 Phycisphaeraceae bacterium
GGCCGCCGCCGGGGCGGGCATGGTCACGTGGCAGCTCGAACGCGGGCGGAGCGGTGGTCGGCGGATGGAGAAGGCGGTGTTCGCGCGTCACGCGGGCGCGTTCCTCTTGGCGGCGCTTGTCATCTGGGTGACGTTCTTCTCCTCGTTCTTCACGCACTGGCGGGGGCTGTGGGATTCGATCGCCACGTACTTCAACTACCTCCAGCGCGCCGACGGCGCGGGCGAACACCGTCAGCTGTGGCATTACTACTTCCACATCCTGCTCTACTGGAAGGCCAAGCCCTTCGTGTGGAGCGAGGCGATGATCGTGGCGCTCGCGCTGGCGGGCGCCGTGGCGGCGATGTGGGGACGGGGTATCGACGAGAAGCACCGCCCGCTTGCGCGGTTCCTCGCGGTGTATACCGTGCTGCTGACGCTCGCGTACACGATCATCCCTTACAAGACGCCGTGGAACATGCTCCCGTTCCTGCACGGGATGATCCTGCTGGCGGGGGTGGGGGCGGTCGCGCTGGTGCGATGGGCCAGGTGGCGCATCGTACAGATGGTGGTGATCGCCGCGATCGCGTGGGGCGGGTGGCATCTGTACACGCAGGCGCAGCTCGCATCCTTCAAGCTCGCGGCCGATCGGCGGAATCCGTACGTCTACGGCCACACCAGCCGGGACATCCTGCGTCTGAACGAGCGTGTGCGGGACCTGATGCGGGTGGCGGGGGGCGCGGAGGCGCTCCCGACGCAGGTGATCGTGACGGACCACGACTACTGGCCGCTGCCGTGGTACCTGCGGGCGCTGTCGGAGGCGGGGCGCATCGGTTTCCAGGCCGACTGGCCTGAGGAAGACACGCTGCGCGGGGCGAAGATCATCATCCTCTCGCCGGACCTGGCGGAACAAGCGGATGAGCGGTTGGCGGAGGGGTACATCGTCGAGAGCTACGGCCTGCGGGCCGGGATCGTGCTTCGGATGTTCATCGAGCGCGAGCTGTGGGAGGCGTTCATGAAGACGAGGGGGTGAGTTGGCGGGTAGCGGATGGCGGGGAAGCGGGTGCGGGTAGCGATCAGGGTCGTCCGCCGCCGCGGCCGCCGCGGGAGGGAGCCTGAGGGACGACGGTGTTTCCGCTGCCGGGCAACCACCATTCGCTCACGGTCGCGTTCCATCCGTACACACCGCCGTTCACGACGCTGTCGGAATAGACCTCCGTCATCGCTGAGAACGTGACAAAGCTCACGTGCCCATCGAGATAACCCTGATTCGCTCCGACCGGCAGCCTTTCACCCTGATGATTCGCGCCCCAGTACTCGGGATGGTCCTTAACGTAGTTGGCGTTCTGGACAACGTCCGCGATGACAAGCTTCTGGCCGCCTTCATCCGCGTGCTTCACCTCGAAGTTGAGGAGCTCGCCTTTCCGATTCGGCCTGAGCAGATTGTCCGGCATGGCCGGGTTCACGCGCGAGGTCATGAAAGCGTTGTAGTTGGTGTGACGGTTGTCGGAATCCCATCCGATGGAGCGCCAGTGGTCTTCGGTGCCGATCTCCGCATTCCTCGCGATCGTGGAGGGGCAGTTGAAGATCAGCGCGGTCGGCGTCTTTCCCTGACCATCGGCCACGACCTGCTCACTGCGCGTACCCGCCAGGCCCATATAGTCCGAGCGCAACCGGTCGGCGATCTCCTTCGTCCAGTTGTTTGGCGCAACGTTCGACGATCCAAGACGCGGGAGCCACCCGCCGTGGTCCTGCGCATAGGCGGCGAAGGAAAGCATGTGCTGCCTGAGATTGCTCATGCACAGCGCGGTGCGAGCGGATTCCTTCGCATGGCCCAGCGCCGGCAGCAGCAGTGCGATCAACAGTGCGATGATCGAGATGACCACCAGCAGTTCGATGAGCGTGAAACCATGATTCTTCCGCATCGGCGTGGCCTCCGTGATGTCGCGAGCGAGAGAGGGGTGCGGCCGATCACCACCAGAAGCGGCGATTGCCGTACATGTAGTTGTTCTGCGTCTGGGCCTGGGCTTTCCAGCGGACGTGCCCACCCAGGGCGACGTTGTGCACGCCCGCGGCGCCGCGGCCTTCGCCGGTGATCGGACCCGCCTCGCCGCCGC
>JBGTFI010000175.1:0-1566 GCA_041747335.1 Phycisphaeraceae bacterium
GGTGGACGGGTTCGAGGCGTCGTCGTGGCCCGTGCCGCCGGCGGACGCGGGGGACGCTGAGGAGGGGCTTGGGTGTACCTATTTGCACCTCGACGACGGAACGATGCGGCTGGCCGCGAACCTGGCCGAGCCGTGGCCGACGGCGCCGCTGGGCCTGATCGCGCAGGCCAGCGCGTTCGAGAAGTTTTTGGGGCATCGGGCCGCGGAACGCAAGCCGGGCTTCTGGGACATGAGGGCTGAGTTCGTTCAGGTCACCGGCGAAAACCTTGCCGAGTGGGTCGAGGCGCGGCGGGCGACCGAACGGATCCTGGCGGAGCACCCGGCGCCTCCGGTGTGCACGCGTCAGGTGGAAGAGGGGGACCTGCTCTGCGTGCCGCTGGACGGGGGCGGGTTCGGGGTGGTGCTGGCGGCGCGTGTGGAGCCGCGGAAACGGGGGTGCCAGTCCGTGACGATGCTCGGCCTGCCGGTGTTCGACGATTGGCCGATCGGGGCGGAGGCGTGCCGGGGGCTGCGGGCGGAGGATGTCATCGGGATCTGGAACTGCGACACGATCGGTGTGCGGTTCGGTGATTGGAGCGTTTCGGGAAAGCTTGAATCGTTCAGCCGATCGGCGTTTCCGGTGCCGTTTTACACCGAATGCTTCCTGCCGTGCCCCGATTTCCAACCGATCGAAGCCTGGACCGAACGCTGGGAAGGGAAATCCTTCACCATCAGCGATCCTGATGATGTTCCGGCTCGGTTTCATGGTGAGCTTCGGCGTGCTAACACCATTTCTTACGATGGGAGTGTCCGCAACAGGTTGGCTTTGTACCGGCGCGGGGAGCGGTTTGCGGGTTATGGTGATGTGAACTTCCTGACAACGCCGGCGCACGCCGCGCTCTGGCGGGAGATGGGCGAATGGGCCGCGAAGCAAGCCGCTGGCTGACGGGGTTCCTATGATGCGGGCATGAACCTGATCTGCACCGGCACCATCGGCATCGACACCATCGAGACGCCCGGCAACGGGCGTCGTGAGGAGCTTCTGGGCGGTTCGGTCGTGTATTTCGCGGCCGCCGCGTCGTTCTATGCGCCGACGCGCCTGGTGGCGGCGGTGGGGGACGACTGCCCGGACGCGTTCCTGGACACGATCCGGTCGTTCGAGGGTGTGGATATGGCGGGGCTGGAGGTCCGCAAGGGGTCCAAGACGTTCCGCTGGGGCGGCAAGTACATGGACGACATGGACCGGCGCGAGACGCTGTTCACGGAGCTGGGCGTGCTGGAGGAGGCCCCGCCGCGGATCCCGGATGCGTTCAAGGGTTCGGAGTTCGCGTTCCTGGCCAACTCGCACCCGGCGGTGCAGTTGGATATGCGCGACCAGCTCGACGCGCCGCGGCTGGTGGTGGCGGACACGATGGACCTGTGGATCAACATCGCCAAGGACGACCTGACCAGGGTGCTCGGGCGGGTGGACGGGCTGGTGCTCAACTTCGACGAGGCGGAGCTGTTCACGGGCAAGCGCAACCCGGTGACGGCGGGGCGGCACCTGCTGGACCTGGGCCCGCGGTTCGTGGTGATCAAGAAGGGCGA
>JBGTFI010000176.1:0-12991 GCA_041747335.1 Phycisphaeraceae bacterium
GCGGGCGTCAAGTCGGCTTCCCGGGCCGGAATCGGCGTAGTTCTAACGGGTGGAGTTCGCGGCGACTTCCGGCGTCGCGGGGGCGGGATGAACTCCCGCCGGTGAATCCACGCGTGGCGCGGGGTGAAGTTCCGTCGTTCGCACTTCGCCCGGAGCGGGCGCCTCGGCCAGCGGATCGCTCTGGGCGGCGTCAAGCCGAAGCTGCCGCTGCCGCGCCGCCTTGTGAACCCACACGCCGATCGAGCACACCAGCACCACGAACACGGTGATGACGTACCGGGAACGCAGGTCCAGCGCGACCAGGGCGCACCCCAGCACCGCGAAGGTAAGCCCCAGCGCGTACATGCTCAGCACCGCGAGCTTCACGCTCAGCCTGGGACTGGTGATGCCCAGCCGGCGGATCCCGCGGAGCGCCTGGTGGTGCAGGTGCTGGTCATCGGGGCTGAAGATCGGTTTGCCGGCGATCTTGCGGCGCACGATCGCCAGCGCGGTGTCCATGATCGGAAGCGCGAACACGATCAGCGCCGCGGTGACGAACAGAGGTCCGTTGTTAAGCGGTGAATCCGCGAACATCAGTATCGTCGCCACGCTCAGGTAACCCAGCAGCAGCGATCCCGCGTCGCCCATGAATATGTTCGCGGGGTTGAAGTTGAAGGGCAGGAACCCGAGCACGGCTCCGAGGATCGCCAGGCACATCACGATCCGAACCGGATCGGTGATCACCGTTCCGGGCGTCGGATCCACCCCCGCGGCGCGCACCGACAACGTCAGCGCCATGAAAAGGAACCCCGCCGTGGCGATCGCCACAACGCCCGACGCAAGCCCGTCCAGCCCGTCGATCAGATTGACCGCGTTGCATCCCCCCAGGACGAAGCCGGCCAGCATCGCCGTGCCCAGGATATACGCGATCCCGGGCGGCAGATCCAAACCGATGATCGCGAACACCTGATTGACCAGCGAGAAGCCGATGTTCTGCCACGCCAGCGCCGCGGCGGCGAAGAACTGTCCCCCGATCTTCACCCGGGGACTGACCCCGTAGATGTCGTCCATCAGCCCGGTGATCGTGATGGCCGCGGCGCCCAGGATGACCGAGATCGGGAAGCTCACCTCCGCCACGGTCAGCGGATCGTGCGGGGCGATGAAGAAGCAGAGGAAGACCCCTACCATCCAACCGATGAAAATGGCCACGCCGCCCATGTACGCCACCGGTTCCGCGTGGGCCTTGCGCTTCATGTCCGGCCGATCCACGATCCCGTTGCGGATCGCCAGCCGCCGCATCAGCGGGGTGAGGCAGAAGCTCACCATCAGAGCCGTGAGGAATATCCAGAGGTAGGAGTCGAGAATGGACAAGGCCCCGCCGCCGTGCTGCGGCGCGGGCGCGTCCGTCGCCCCGGCGGCCTGTCCGATCATCCACCCAACCATGCGGGCTCCCCTCTGGTCATCGCCCGGCGCGGGGCAACGCCGGTCCGCACAAACTCAATTCTTCGTCGTCGGCGCCGTCTCCTTGGACGCCACCCGCCGGCGGTTGTTCGGCCGGGCTTCCGCCTGCCGATATCGGTAAAACTGCTCATAACTCTTTCGGAAGTACCCGCCGGCGCTCGATCGCACCCCGTTCACGATCACGCCCAGCACCTCCGCGCGCAGCCCCTCGAACTGGCTGAACATCCTGCTGATCATCCCGCGCTTCTCGCGCATCGCACGGACGACCAGCGCGATCGCGTCCACCTCACGCGCCAGGTGCGCGCTGTCGGAGGTCACCAGCGCCGGCGGCGCGTCGAGAAGCACGATGTCATACTGGCCCTCCACGCGGCTGAGCACCGCTCGGAACGATGCCGAATCGAAAAGCTCCGATGTCGCGTGCTTCGTGTCGCCCACCGGCAGCACGTCCAGCACCGGATCCTCCAGGCGGATAATCGCCTCCTCCAGCTCCGCCGCTCCGCTGAGCACCTCAATCAACCCCGGCTGGGAGGGGACTCCGAACATGCGGTGCTGCGCCGGACGGCGGAAGTTAAGGTCCATCACCAGCACTCTTCGGCCGCTGGTCGCCATGCTCACCGCGAGATTCGACAGCACCGACGAGACGCCCGCCTCCGCCTGGGCGCCCACGAGCATGAGCGTCTTGTAGCCCCGCCGGTCGATGCGCGTCAGCAGCGCCCCGCGCACCTGGCGGAACGATTCAGCCATGAGTCCCGTGGGGTAAGCCTGGACGACGCCCTCGAGCTTTCCGTCGCCGTTGCCCGAGGGATCCTCGCCCGCGTCGGGCAGCACCCCAAGAAGCTCGCAATCCGGGAGCATGCTCACGTCCATCGGGGTGCGCACCCGCTGATCGATCAGCTCCCGCAGCATGACCACGCCCGCGACGCCCAGCAGCGTCAGGAACGTCACCGCCGGAATCACGATCAGCGGCTTGGGGAAGTAGAGCTCGGGATTCGTCGCGCGCGACACGACACGAACCTCCACCGCGTCGGGCCGCTGCTCGAGCATTCTCTGATACCGCAGGCGGTCGTCGGCGCTGTCGCGGCGCGTCGTCGCCCGGTCCAGCTCCTTCTCCATGAGCGCATAGCGCTGCAGCTTCGAGCTCATGTCCTGAAGCTGCGCGGTGACCTCCTCGAGCTTCGGCTGCATCGCCTCGAACTGCGCCTGGTACTGCATCATCGCCTTGCGGGCCTGCTGGAGCTTTACCTCCTGCTGCTCGCGCAGCAGGCGGTCGATCTCGATGTCGCGCTCCTGCTCGATCGCCGCCATGTACGCGTCAAGCTGCTGCACCTGGCGATGCCTCTCCCCGAACCGCTCGAGCATGACCTCGCGCCGTTCGCGCATCGCCCGGATCTGCTCGTTGCGCTGCGCGATCTGCGGCATGCTCTCGATCTGCCAGAGCTCCTCGGGGCTTCCCGCGCCCCCGGCGTAGGTCTGCATCGTCTGCAGCATGCCCTCATAGCTCGCGCGCGTCGCCTCGAACGCCATCAGTAGCTGCGAGCTCTGCTGCACGAGCTGCTGAAACTCGATCGCAGCCTGTGTGTTCTTGCCCTCCAGGTCCGTCAGATTGTGCTCGCTCAGGAACGCCTCGATCTGCTCGGTCAGACGGCGAAGCTCACGGTCGGCCTCGGTCAGCTCCTGCGAGATCATCGTCCGGAAGCTCACGCCTTCCGTGTTCGCCTCGCTCTTGATCATGTTCTCATAGACCCCCAGCACCGCGTCGAGGATCACGGGCATGTCCTTCTCTTCCAGTCCCGTCATCGCCAGGTACACCTGCGTCGAACCCCGGATCGGACGCGCCGTGAGATTGTTGTACAGCGCCTCGCGGGCCTTATACAGGTTGTCGTCGAACTTCCTGAACCACGCCGTATCCCGCACCGCGGGACGACGCAGCGTCTGGTCCGCCACGTCCTGCCACTTGATCCGCTCGGCCACGCTCATCATCTGCGCTTCGACGTACTCCATCCGCTGCTGCCCGGAGCCGGCGCCGGGAAGCAGCAGCGGATTCGTGATCCGCGCATTGACCGTCAGCATCGCCTCGGACCGATAAAGCGAGTACGTCTGCTTCAGCAGGAACCAGATGCCAACGCCCAGCACCACCCCCACCACCCCGCTGAAAAGCAGAAGGCGCAGGTTCTGCCGAAACACCCGCAGGGGATCGAGCGTGTTGAACCGCCTGGCGCCCCCCACCGCCCCTCCGATGCCCGGGGGCATGGGCGGTCCGCCCGCGGGAAGCCTCACCGTCTCGGGAAAGTAGCCTGAATTCGTGCTCAGTGTCATGGCATTACCTCACTTGACGGCCGGCCGGGCCGCCGGGAACCGTCTTCCATACTTCGACCATCATCGCCGGCAGGTTCAACCCAACCGTCACAACCCCGATCACCGCGTCAGCGGGCACGGGTCAACTCGTCCTTCAGCTTCCGGATCGCCGGGAGCAGATCCTGCCTGGATTGCGCCAGCGCAAGCTTTTCCGCGTCCAGGATCAGGTTCCTCGCCTCGGCGATCGATTGGCGCTCGAACAGCAGTTGCGCCAGGTGGAAGCAGTTATCGGGATGCTTCTCGATCTCCACGCTTCGCCGCAGCGTCAGGAACGCCTCATCACGACGCCCCGCCTTGTACTGCACCCACCCCACCGTATCGAGCACCTGGGAATCCGTGGGAGCCAGATCCTTGGCCCGTTCGGCGAACGGCAGCGCCTCCAGCGGCTTGCTCATGGTCTCAGCCAGCAGATACGCGAGATTATTAAGCGCGCCGACGTTGTTCGGCGCCACTTCCACCACCTTGCGGTAGGCGGCGACCGCCTGATCCGTGCGCCCAAGATTCAGCGCCGCCTCGGCCTCCACCTGGTCGAACACCTCGCTCTCGGGACCGGGACGCACGACCGACGTCCGGACTCGATCCAGACGCGCCAGCGCCTGCTCATAGTTGCGCTGGTTCGACTCGAAACGCGCCGCGATGATCTGCACCCAGCGGTTCTGGTCTTCGCCGCTCGCCATCGATTCAAGCCGCGTGATGGTCCCCGCCGGACCGAACGCCGCGCGCATCTCGCTCGCCAGTGACACCGCGTGCTCGATCGAGCGGCACGACGGCAGGATCCCCGCGAAAAGGTTCGTCGCCGCCTCTGTCTGGCCCTTGAGCGCCAGGGCACGGCCGCGCATCGCCTGAAGCAGCGGCCGCCCCGATACGATCGCCATCTGCGCGTCGATCACCTTCATCGCATCGTCGGTGCGCCCGATATCAAGCATCAGCCTGACCAGCTCCTCCAGCACCGCGGTGTTCTGCGGCGGCTGCGCGAGCTCGAACGCCTTCGTGTAGTACGTCACCGCCAGATCGTTGTTGCGCTCGAGCGTCCGCGCGGTGATCCCCCGGTAAAGCCACCAGCGGTAGTCGCTGGGGAAAAGCTCCACCGCCTCGGAAAGCACCCGCCCCAGCGCCTGCGTCTGCTCGGTCCGAAGCAACAGGTTGAACAGCGCCTCGCGCGCCGCCTGATGCGTCGGCTCCATCGACAACAGCGTGCTGTACTCGCGCGCCGCGGCCTCGGTCTGCCCCTGGTTGTCATAAATGGCCGCCAGGAGCATACGCGCCCCCGCCAGATCGCCTTTGCGTTCCAGAGCCCGCTTCGCGTCGTCGACCGCCGACGCCAGCGTCTCGCGCGACATCGCCTTGAGTTCCGCCCGGCTCAGAAGCGCCTGAGCGTTGGTCGGGTCCCCCTCCACCGCGCGGTTCAGAAGCGCCATCGCCTGCGACTGCAGCTCCAGGAACTTCGCCTGCTCATCGGCCTGCTGAGCCTGCGCCATCCTCACCCGCAGCGACATCGCCTTGAGCAGCAGAAGCGGCGTGCGCTGCCCGAACTTCGCGATCGCCTGGTCCACCGCCGTGCTCGCCTTGTCGATCTGGTTCATGCGCACCAGCGTCTCGATCCGCTGCGTCGCCACCTCCAGGTCGTCCGGAAGCTGCCTGACCAGTTCGTCGTACTGCTCCATCGCCCGCTCATGCTCGCCCACGTCCGCCAGCATCCCCGCCAGCGCCCGCTTCGCCAGCGCCACCTTCGGGTCGTCCCGCTGCACTCCCATCCGGTATGCCGCCAGCGCGCCGTTGAGATCCCCGATCGTCCGCAGATAACGCGCCATCAGGATCCAGTCCTGCGCCTGCGCGTTGTCGCCAAGGTCGGTCAGGTACTTCTGGAGCAGTGACCGCCCCGCACCCGCGTCCCCCTTCGCGACGAAAACCTGCGCCTTGGTCCGCGCATTCTCCCAGTTCATCCCCTCTTCGGCGATCAGACCGTCGATCGCCGCCAGCGCCTGGTCCGGCCGATCCATCCGCGAGTACAGCAGCGCCAGTCCCCGCCGGTTGGCTGCGAACTTCGGCTGCGACTTCGCCAACTCGAGTCGCTTGTCCAGCGCCGTCTGTTTGTTGCCGTGCCGCTCCTCGAAGTCCAGGTACGACGAAACGATCGTCGTGCTCTCGGGCGAGAGGTCCGCCGCCAGGCGCATGTGCTCGAGCGCCTTGTCCGGCCGCTGCTGCATCTGCATCACCCGCGCCATGCCCAGTTGGGCCCAGGCGTTGCGCGGGTTCTGCGCCAGCGCCTTGGTGAACGACTCAGCGGCGTCGTTGGCCCGCCCCATCGCGAGCTGCGCTTCGCCGAGCATCCGGTGGCCTTCCGAATGCACCGGCCGCCGCGCCACCGCCTCGGCCAGCGTCGACACCGCCCGGTGCGGCTCGCCCTTGAGAAGCTCGAAGCGCCCGCGGAAAAACAGTCCCTGGCAGAGGTCCGCGTTGGTCTGCTCGGCCCGCACCACTGCCGCCTGGATCGCCGCCATGTCCTGCCGAATCATGGCGAGCTGGAACTCACGATCCACCACCTTCGCATCGTTGGGTTGCAGCTTGCGTGCTTCTGCAAGTTGCACCGCGGCCTTGTCAATCTCCCCCTGACGCAGGAACAGATCGAACAAACCCAGCGCCTTGGCGAACGGATCGTTCACGATGTCGAACAGCTTCTCCGGATCCCCCTCGTTCACCCCCAGCTTCGCTTCAGCGAGCTCGATGGTCTTGCGCGTCGCCCCGGCAGACCGCGCCGTCTCGATGTACTGTCGCGCCGCGTCGTGGTTCGGCGCCAGGTCAATCAGCTGCAGCAGCACGCGCGGCTCGGTCGGGTCGCGCTTGAAGTACGCCTCGGCCATCCGGATCGCCGTCTCGGAGTCCCCCATCGACTGGTAAAGCTTCGTCATGGTCACCAGCAGTTCGGGGTTGTCCCCGGGATTGAGCTGCTGGATCGCCTTAATCGCGTCGCCGGTCTTACCGCTGTTCTCCAGGTACTGCGCGTACAGAAGCTGGGTCTGCGGATCCTGGCTGTTGTTGGCAAGGAGATACTGCACATTTGCGTGCGCTTCGGGCAGGCGGTTGATCTTCATCTGAAGCCTCGCCAGTTCGAACCGTGCCCGGTGGAATCCCGGCGCAAGCTCCAGCACCCGCCTGAACCGCGCCTCGGCCGCCCCGGACTGGCCGGTCTGCCGCCGGGCGATCCCCGACAGGTATAGCGCATCGACGTTGCTGTCGCTGAACAGCGAGCACGCGTCATCCAGACGCTGCGACGCCTCCGCCCACTGGTTGCGAACCATGTAGATCTTGCCCTCGATCAGCGCCAGCTCCGGATCGTCATCGGCCGTTTCCTCCTTGAAACGATTGACCAGCACCTCCACGTCCACCAGCCTCGCCTCCCGCGCCGCCTCGTCCGGCAGTCGTTCGGCTTCGGCGATCATCAGCGAGGCGTACCGGAATCCCGCCTGGCGCGCGAGCATGCCCGCCATCTGCGCCTCGAGTGGGGGCGCGCTGAACTTCGTCTCGTAGATCTTCCTGTACAGCTCAAGGGCCGCGGCGATGTCCCCCTGATACTGCCGCAGACGCGCCGCCAGGGACATCAGCATCAGGTTGTCCGGACGCTGAGTCAGCGAGGCGTCAATCAGCCGCGTCGCCCGCAGAATCCCCTGCGTCGTCTCTCCAAGCCCCACCTGCTGCACCGCGCGCTTGTCCACCGAAACCAGAAGGTCCGCCACTTCACGGATCAGCCACGGCTGACCGCCGGTGGTCAGAATCGCCTGTTCCAGCCGGCCGGCCGTCTCCATCGCCTCGTCCGTCTTGTCGAGCGTCGCCAGGACGTTCGCCCGGTGAAGCTGCCTCTGAACGTCCCCCGGATCCACACGAAGCGACTCTTCCGAAGTCCGCTCCGCCATCAGCCGGTACTGCTCACGAACCGCCTCCTCGGGAACGGTCTGGGTGTCCTGCGACTGCTCGAGATACCACGTCGCAAGCGCGTGCGCCACCTCGCGGTCGGCGGGATCCTGACCGTACATGGTCGTCAGGTGCTCCCGCACCGCCTCGCGCTGAGGCATCCCCATGCTCGTGGCCCGCATGATCTGCACCGCGCTCATCGAGTGATATCGCCTGGCCAGCGCGTTGTTCGGACGGTCGTCGAGAATCCCCTGCGCCACCGCGTTCATCCGGAACCAGTGCCCGCGAATCCCGCCGTCGCGGATCGAATCCAGATAGAGCTTCATCAGGTTCTCGACGTGCTCGGGATTCTCCGGCTGAACGAGAATGCACTGGTTGTACGCCCCCTGCATGTCCGCGAAGTAAAGCCGTGCCTCCGTGAAGTTAGTGCACGCGACCTTGCTCGACGCCTCGGCCCACTTGTACAGCAGCTTCACGTCGCGCAGCTCCCGCGCCACCGCCTTCTTATACATCTCCGCCGCTTCGCGGTACTGCTGCTCGGCCGCGTACTCGTCCCCCCAGCGGATCAGCCGCGTCGCGTTGCGGAACACGAAGATGTACCAGAACCCCATCCCCGTGAGCGTCAAAGACACCAGCACGGCGCTGAGGATCATCACAAATCGGGTGTTTACGCGAGTCGCCATCACTGATTCTCCTGATCGCGGGAGGAACGTTCGATCGCCGCCGGGGTCTGCGGCGTCGGCCAGCGCCCCTCAACCACATCCGTCCAGTCCGGAAGACACGCCAGAATGTCCGGCATGATCTTCGACAGAAACAGCTCCGCACGGCGAAGCGCCACATCCGGATCCGAGGTGGTGGGGAATCCCACCTCCACCTTGCAGTAGTACGCATGACGGTCGCGCGGGTCGAAGCCCTGAAAACGCACGTGATCCGGCGTCGGAAGGTACTTCCCGTTGGCGATGAAGAAGTACACCACGTTGGCCGGCGGCGGCGGCGCGGCGCCCGCCGTCCCTCTGGGCTGATACGTGAATCGCGTCACGTCCACCTGCACGTCCGGAACGCGGACATCCTGCTGCACCGCTTCGCTGAACGCCCACCACTCCCCGTCGCGCCGGAAGTATTGCGGACCTTCCAATTGAATCCGAGGGTAGGACATCCCCAGCCCGCTGGCTCCCCCGGCCGTGTAGCACCGCTCGGGCACGTGCGGTACCGTGTCCGGCGTTCCGGTGTAGTAAGCAACGTGAAGCCAGATCAGCGCCTCGCCGGCATCCTGCCTCCGCTGCGCCCGCGGATCGTCGGTGTACCACCGGCTCAGGTAGCGATCCGTCCCCAGCACCTCCACGATCTCCGGAGTAAGCTGCTCATCACGGTCGATCGCTCGGAACGGCGTGGGCGTCCGGTCGATCCGGTACAGCGGTTCACGCATCGGGACAGGGGCCTTGATCAGAACGAACTTCGCCGCGTCCACCGTGTAGTTCAGTCCAAGCACCGCCGTCAGCAGCACGCCCGCGCACAGGCCCATCGAGACCGGCCGCGGCCCAGGATGCGGGGACGACTCCCCGTCCAGCGCCCTCCGAAGCCGCCAACCCACGACCACCAGCCCCGTCACCGCCGCTGCAAGCAATCCCAGGATCGCCATTCTGCCCAGCGCCTCCGGAAACAGATCGCCCAGCGGCCGCAGCGACCCGATCGCCAGAACCCCCACCGCGCCGATCAGCAGAACCAGCGATGCCCCGATTCCCATGCCCTTGAGCACCTGCGGCGTACGGCGCGTACACGCGATCATCATCAGCACCACCCCGATGCACGCCGCCGCCGTCCCAATGTGCGTCGAAAGCCCGAATAGCTCCACCCCCATCAGCTTGGACAGCAGGTTGTAGATCAGCGCCACGCCTGTCATCGCGGCCCCTCCGACAAACAACCCCCGGTGCTCCACCACCTGGCTGTCCCACGTCTGGGTGTTGGCCCCACCCCAAGGCGGCGGCACGGAGGAAGCTTCATCAAACCCGTCGTCCTCCCGGATGATGATGCGGTCCAGAATCCACCCCACCAGCATGAACAGCAGTGCCGCGGGGATCAGCATCAGTAGACCGATGAACGTGTGAAAGTCTCCCGACGCCAGCTCCGGATCCACCTTCGCGTAAAGGATGCCCAGCGTCGCCACGCGACCGACGTTCACCGCCACGGCCGTGGGGATCGTTATGCCCACCATGATCAACCGCTGCCACAGAGGCCGATTAGCCAGATACGCCATCGCGATCCCCAGCGCGATGAACGCCATCAGCATCCGAAGCCCGGAGCACGCCTCGGCCACGTTCAGAGGATTGAGCTTCTTCCCGTCGCTCCACATGTCGATCGTCGCGCCGCTCACATCCGTCGTGATCCCGATGAACACCCCGATGAAGTTCAGCACCACCGAGGCGAAGTGCGCCGCGATCAACTGCAACTGCCAGGCGATCTGATCCCAGATGCGCGGCGAGACTTTGACCCCCACGGCGAGATACAGGATCGGGAACCACAGCCAGCGCAGCATCCCCGGACCCATCAGGAAGAGCGTCAGCCCGAACAGCCCGAGGATCATGCTGTAACCCTGGAACATGTCGTTGCGGCCGGGATAAATCCACCAGATGTAGCTGGTGATCGCCAGAACCAGCAACGGAAGCCCCGGCCAGAACACCCGCCTGGGCGTTCCGAGCATCTGGTGCCGGTGCTGATACATGAAGTAGATGCTGATCAGCGGCACGACCAGCGCGTGCGACCAGTCTTTGCCCTGCTCGCCCAGGGCGATCCACCCCATCCGATAAATGAAGTTGTAATGGAGCGCAGCAAAAAGGGCCCCCAAGCCCAATATCCACACCCACCCCCGCGGCGAAATCAGCGGCGGCGAACCGGCTTCCTGATAGCTGGTCGCGGTCGTGATCGTCATCTAGAGCCAATCCACAAGCTTACCTCGCCCTGCCAATTTGACATCCGCCCGACATCCTTCCTACCAATACACCGCCTAGCCTCCTACGCCCAGCCGCACCCGCAGGTTCTCCCCCGAACAACCGCCACCCAGACCCTAGAACCGCCCGAAAACATCCGTGTTGAAGTTGCGATCGAGCACGAAACCAAAACCGTAAGTCATCCGGAAACCGTTTCGCACCACCGCCAGCGGCAGCGCGAAGAAGTTCGTTCCGATGTTCACCGTGTCGTTGGGCTTGATGAAAAGGTCCGGCTGCGTCCCGTTGTAGATCGCCCGGGCATTGAGCCGCACGATCGCCGTCCGGTCCAGTCCGATCCGTCGCGTTAGCTCCACACGCTCGGGAATCGCCAGACCCCCGAACCCGCCTGCCGAGAAAATCAGTTGCCGCAGGGTCAGATCCCGGTCGCCGGGAACCGTGAACGCCCCCGGCCGGTTGATCTGCCCCCCGATGTAGCACAAACCGATCGCCGGTGCCGGAACGCTGATGATGTCGCCCGGGCGGATCACGATGTTGTATCGCATGTCGCCCTCACGCAGCGCCTCGTAAGGAATCTCGATCACCCGCTGCGTCACCACCGGCAGCTCACCGATGGGCGTCGTTTCAGTCCGCGGACCGGCCTCGCCCGGCCGCTTCGCACGAATCCATCGCCCATCCACGTAGATGTAGGGGGCCTCGACACGCTCCTGCTCAAGCCCGCCTTCAAGAACGCCGGGACCTGAACCCGCCGAACCCTCACCGCTGGGCGTCGGTTCCGAGGACGGTTCGTCCAGCCCTCTAAGAAGATCATCCAATAGCCCCCCCGGCGAGCTTCCGCCCGAAGGAACCCCTCGGCCCGGTGCGTCTTCGCCCCCGCCGCTGGGAATCACCACCTCCTCCGCAAGCGAAATCTCCCGGATCACCTGCAAGGTCTTGATCTGCCCGGTGATGCCCCGGACCATCGCGATGGCGTCCATCAGGCGGAAGTTCGGCCCAGGAATCGCGTAGGTGCCGATCGCCGTGCCCGACTGCCTGGGTTCGCCGACCACGCTGAAAACATTCTGCCTGGCCTGGATCACGATCACGCTCACCGCCGGGTCGCGCATCTGGTCCCGTGCCACCAGCAGGTCCCCGATGTGTCTTTCAAGCTGGCTGGGCGACTTCCCCGACACCTCCACCGGGCCGATAATCGGCAGACGCACCATCCCCAGTTCGTCCACCTGACGTGTCTGCGCATATTCCAGTCCCGGCTCGAGCAGTTCGAACACCGTCACCGTGATCACGTCCGAAGGACCGATCACATACTCGCTCACCTCCGCCACCAGGTCCTCCGGGCGGACCTGCGACACTTCCGGGGCCGTGCGCGGCTCGTCAATCACGTCGAGCTTGCTGAGAATCGGCAGAATGACCGGGGTGCGTTCCCAGCTTCCGACTTCCGAAGGATCATAAATCCAGCTGTCGAACTCACACCCCGTGAGTATCCCGCTTGCTGCCGCGGCGATCAGACACGCTAGAAGCCGGCCAGTCCATTGTCCGCAGCTCATGCAGCTTCGCCTCACTGTCTGCCTCCTGAGTCTCACTCAAATCCAGCACCGTCGCCGTCGCACAGGCTTTGCCGGCCGGGCGCGGCCCGACCTCGCAAGCTCGCGGATTCTAGCAAAGCCTCCTGATCCCCGCCGAGCGAACGCCGGCGATCATCACTCTCGGTCCAACTCGGACCGTTTCCTACCAATCGGCCTGATCCACCACCCTGCTTAGATAACGCCCGCCGTACGCGCACGGTTCGGCGGCGTCAGGAAATCCAGGACGCAGTCGGCCCATGCACGCTCCCGCGAGGAATCTTCGATCCTCCCCCTTTCCGATTGGCGGAATCCGCGGCATGGCCTCATAATAACCCGCGCCGCTCGAAACACGCTGACCTGCCCGCGGTGTTACGATGGGTTTCCCCAATGCCCCCAGCACCCGTTTCCAACATCACGATCATCGGCGACGGCTCCATGGCGACCGTCATGGCCCTGCTTCTTGAGGGGACCGGCGCCCACGTCACCGTCTGGGGAGCCTCAGCCGACCATGTGGCCGCCCTCATTCAGACGCGGGAAAATAAGCGTTACCTACCCGGATTGAGAATCCCCGAATCCATCCGGTTCACCGCCGATGAAACCCGCGCTTTCGACGGCGCGCAGATGGTCATCTCCGCCGTTCCCACTCAGTTCATGCGCCGCGTCTGGCAGCGTCTGGCGGCACACCTGCCCCCGAGAATCCCGATCGCCTCCGTCGCCAAAGGCATCGAGACCGACACGCTCCTGCGCCCGACCCAGATCATCGCCGACGTGCTCACCTCCGCC
>JBGTFI010000177.1:0-1614 GCA_041747335.1 Phycisphaeraceae bacterium
GCAAACGCTGGGACCTCGACCACGCCCAGGCCATGATGGGCCTCGAAGCCCTCCTGCAAAGCAACCAGTGGTCCGCCTGGTGGTCCCACCGCCTCCAACAAGCCGCCTGAACACCACCCCCGGAAATTTGGGCAGACCCCCCTCCCAACCCCTCGTCCGACCCGTTTGCAACCCCGGCGGACCTGTGCCATAATGCCGGGCTTGTTGGCGGGAGGCGGCATGCCCCCCGGAAGGTGATTCCCGAGGTTCCCCCACGGACACGACCATGGCCCACACGCTCAGCGCGAAGAAAAGAGTCCGCCAGAATGCCGCCCGCCGCGCCCGCAATCGCTGGCGGAAGGATCGTTTCCGCTCGGCGATCAAGCAGTACAAGGAGACGATCCTCCACGGCACGGCCGAGCAGGCCGAGACGGAGCTTCGCGGCATCTACAAGCTGCTGGACCAGGTGGCCGCGAAGGGCACGATCCACAAGAACGCGGCGAGCCGATATAAGTCGAGGCTGACGGCGCGGTTGAACGCGAAGAAGGCGGGGTAGGGGGTAATGGCGGATCGGGGGGCTGGGGATATGTCTTCAGGATGGGGAAAGGTTGGTTTTTGGGTTTGAGTGATGGGGGACTGACTTTGTAGTTTCGCAATAGCGGACTCTACAGGGGGGCCGAGGTAATGCGGGCTCAGTCACCAGGCGAGAACGTCCATTCCAGTCCCACACCGCAGCGAGAAAGCTTCGCAAGTTCCCCCGGACTGAGATCGGCCACTTCCGACGTGGCGATGAAGAGATCCAACACGATCTCCGCACCGTTATCGTGGAGGCTGCGCAGGGTCGCTTCGCGGGCGTCGATGAACTTGAGCCAGTATTGAAGCTGATCAGGGAGTGATGCGCGATGCAATGATTCCGACACGAAGAGTTTCCACCCGCTGTATTCATTGACGGAATCAAAGGTAAGTGTGGACCCGTCCGGCCGCTTGAATGACTTGTGTTCACCCTTTCGCCAGATCCGGTCGGGGCGCAACCCGAGTCGGGCGGTGACTTCTTCAGGGTCGAGATGATCGCCGAGGATGATCAGCGTGGCGGAGCAGCAGTGAGTATCGTCGTCGTCCGGCATGGTGTTTCGTGGGCATTGAGGCCATACAGCGCCAGCTCCGGATCGGTGCGGAGCAGGAGCGGCGCGGCCAGCTTCACCCCGAACGCCGGGGCGGGGAGGCCGATGGGCATTTTGATCGTCTTGCGCAGCGTCTTCATGAAGACTTTGTTCGAGACGGGGTTGGGCGCGGTGGCGAGGTACGGGCCGGTCATGCGCTCATCCAGCAGGCTGTGCTCGAAGAGGCGGTTCATGTCGTGCTGGTGGATCCAGCTCATGCCCTGGCGGCCGTGGCCGATGGTTCCGCCCAGGCCCAGGCGGGCGAGCATGAGCAGCCGGCGCATCGCCCCGCCGCCGCGGCCGAGGACGAAGCTCGTGCGCAGAATCACCCCGCGCACGCCGTCTGGAATCGTGTCGTGGAAGGCCTGTTCCCAGGCTTTGCCGACGGTGGGCGCGAGGCCGTAGCCGAAGGCGGAATCCTCATCGCACCACACTTCCGGGGGATCGCCGTAGATGTGGGCGGTGCTCATCTGCA
>JBGTFI010000178.1:0-8498 GCA_041747335.1 Phycisphaeraceae bacterium
GGAGGCGCACGCCCCTCGGACGGGCATCTTCGCGGATAAGATTCCGCAGAGCGTGGGCGGGCGGGCGGGGTGGTTCTTCCGCCACCCGACGGATTCGTCGGTGGGGGCCTCGAACGTGATGCTCGGCGACGGTCACGCGGAGACGCGGCCGCACCATCAGGTGATCGTGCGGTGGCACGAGCCCAACCCGGCGGGGTGGTAGGGTTGGCGGTTAACTGTTGGCGGTTAGCGGTTGGCGGCTAGCGGGGTTGTGGATAGGGGCTGGGCGGGGCCTGCTCGGCGGGGGTGACGCCTTGGACATCGGGGGGAGGGAGGGGCTGGCGATCGAGGGATGGGGCGACGGTTCGTGCGGCGATTTCGCCCTGGCGGGCGAAGTCGATGGCTTCGGCGAGGATGCGGGCCGACTCCTGGGGGGCGTGGAAGCCGACGGAGTTTTCGGAGTAGACGAAGTCGAGCCGCCACTGGGCGCGGCGCTGGAGGGCGATCGCGGCAACGAGGTCGTCATCCGAAGCACCGGTCTTGCGGGCGGCTTCAATCGACTCAATGGCGGCGACCAGCGCGGCACTGGAACGGTCGACCAGGGCGCGGGTCTTGTCCTGGATGTTGTGGGCGCGGGCGAGGAGCTCTTCTTCGGGGACGTTGTGGCAGACCTGGCAGGAGCGGGCGATATTCAGCAGCGGGCTGCGGACGTGGTGGTCGGAGACCTTCATGGCGCCCTCGCGTTTGTAGGGCATGTGGCAGTCGGCGCAGGAGACGCCGGCGCGGGCGTGGGTTCCCTGGCTCCAGAGCTCGAACTCGGGGTGCTGGGCCTTGAGCATGCCGCCGCCGGTGACGCCGTGCGTCCAGTCGGAGTATCCAAGGCGATCGTAGTAGGCCTCGATCTCCTCCACCTTGATGCCCTCGGCCCAAGGGTAGGTGACGAGCTTGGTTCCGGGGGCGAAGTAGTATTCGACGTGACACTGCGCGCAGGCGAAGGTGCGCATCTCCTGGCGGGTGGCATCGCGGTTGACGTCGTAATCCTTGACGCCCTGGTGAGCCTTGTAGGTAGCGATGCCGATCTTGAAGGCCGGGCGCGTGACGCGCAGGGCCATGGTTTTGGGGTCGTGGCAGTCCACGCAGCTCGCGGGGTGGTTGATGAGGGGGTGGCCGTGGTCGTCCTTGACGTGTCGCGCCTCGGCCCAGGGCATGGCCGAGAGTTTCTTGAAGCCTTCCATGACGTCGCCGTTGCCGAGGTGGCGGTAGGCCGGCATGACCGATGAGTGACAGTGGAGGCATGCGCCCGGCTGGGGCCGCTGGTGGACGCGTTCGGTCTCTTCCTGGTCGATGAGCATGTAGGCGTGCCCGCGGGCTTCGCGGTAGTCGATGCTGAAGGCGTATCCGGCCCACATGGTGCGCAGCCAGGTGTCCTTGTCGAGCTTCTGGATGGGGACGGCGTCGCTTCCGCCGTAACGGGTGCGTTCGTAATCGACGGTGCGTTTGTAGCTGTCGTACTGGCGGGGCCAGTTGACGCCCCAGACGGCCGGGTCGGTGGTGTCTTCATCGACCTCGACGAAGATGACGTAGGGGTTGCGCGCTTCGGTTTTTCGGTGAAAGATCGAAACGACCAACGCCGCGGCCGCGAAAGTGGCGACGGCCAGGATGATCGCCAAAGCGGCGAGCGTGATCGTGCGGCGCGCGGGGCCGGGTGTTGAGGTGGATGAAGGGGTCATGTCGGATGCCTCCGTGATCGAACAGAACGAATTCGCCGCGCGACACGGCGATGGGTCAGCGCCTGCGCCACTCGGCGTGGCCGACCTGTGCGTGGCAGTGAATGCATGAGACGGACTCGCCGCGGACGGTGGCGGGCAGGAGTTCGTGAACCATGTCGGTGTGGCAGGAGACGCAGTTGAGCTGGACGATGCGTTCGTTGCGGGGTTTGATGCGGATCGGTTCGTGGAAGTTCTGGAAGGTGAAGGCCCAGGAGTGGAAGAAGCCGTTGTCGGCCTTGGCGATGTACTTGCCGGTAAAGTCGTGAGGCAGGTGGCAATCGACGCAGGTGGCGACGGTGTGGTGGCTGCTCTTGACCCAGGAATCGAAGTGGCCCTGCATGACGTGGCAGTTGGCGCAGGCGGCCGGGTCGGTGCTGAAGTAGGAGATGCCTTCGCCGTAGGAGAAGGTGAACGCGCTCATGCCGGCGAACATGCCCGCCAGGATGGTGACGGCCAGTGCCAGCGCGCCAATCCCGAAGAAGGCGGGACGCACGGGGGCGGGAGGCGGGTCTTCGTCGGGTGGTTTGACGGGGTCCATCGCTGACTCCGTTCAGAGAGGCGGACGCTGCGGGGGCCGGGAACCCGCCGCCGCAATCCGGACGAAACTATCCTACAAGAACGTGCGGAAAGGTCAACCCGTCTGCGTGGCTGGCGCGCCGATTCACTGTCGCGCCTGTCGCAGACGCCTGAGCGCCTCCCGGCGGCTCTGAGGTGGGAGCCTGCGCAGTGCAGCGCGAAGGACGGCCTTGATGAGGTCGGGCGTCAGAAACGGCATGAAGCACGGCGGGATGTACGCCAGGTGGGCGAGCATGTCGGCCACGGCCAGCGCTGGAGGGACGCCGGTCCTGATGGCGACGGTGTCGATCAGGGCGACATCAGATTCCACTTCGGTCTGATTGATGATGACGTTGCTGGGTTTGCAATCGCGGTGAAGGACGCCGGCCTGGGCGAGGTTGGCGACGAGTTTCCCGAGGCGGCGGGCGGTTTGGCGGCGCTGCGCGGGGGTGAGGGAGTCATCCTGAAGCCATTTGAGGGCGCTTCGGCCGGGGAGGTATTCCAGCTCGACCTCGATCGTCCAGCCGGTGGGCCGGCGGACGATCCGCCAGGGGGAGACAGGCCGGGCGGTGGGGATTCCCACCCGGTCCAGACGCCGGGCGCCGCGGACAAGGCGCTGAGGCTGGGCGATGCCCAGGGCCAGTTTCAGGGCCATCGCGGGGGTCAGGGGCCAGCGCTTGAGGGTGTGCGGCGGGCTTCCGGGGGGATGAACGAGGAAGCTGGCGCGGCGGCCTTCGCGTTTGAGGCAGGCTTGCGTGTGGGGTGGGGCATCGGAGTCGGTCATTTGCATGGCCGGGTGGATCGTGCTTATACTGCGGAGCTTACCAGAAACCGGACCGAGAACGCTTATGCCCACCATCAACCAGCTCGTCCGCAATCCCCGCACGACGCCCAAGGCCAAGAGCAAGGTCAAGGATCTTGAAGCCTCGCCGCAGAAGCGCGGGGTGTGCCTGCAGGTCAAGACCGTCACCCCCAAGAAGCCCAACTCGGCGCTTCGGAAGGTCTGCCGCGTGCGGCTTTCCAATGGGAAGGAAGTGACGGCCTACATCGGGGGCGAGGGTCACAACCTGCAGGAGCACTCGATCGTGCTGGTGCGCGGGGGTCGCGTGCGCGACCTTCCGGGCGTGCGGTATCACGTCGTCCGCGGGGCGCTGGACTGCCTGGGGGTGGACGGCCGGAAGAAGGGGCGCAGCAAGTACGGGGTGAAGCGCGGCAAGTGACGTATCGGATCAGGACACCACAAACCACGGATTTTCGGCAAGTAATCGCCGCGAGTGGCGGCGGTGAACAGCAGGGCCTGGCGCGAGACCTGGCCGGATGAGCCGACGGAGACGATTGAATCATGGCTGGACGAATCACACGAGCGGAACAGCAGCTTCGCCCCGACCCGCGTTGCAACAGCAAGGTGGTGGCGCGGTTCATCAACTGCATCATGCGCGACGGGAAGAAGTCGATCGCGGAGAAGGTGGTCTACGGCGCCTTCGACGAGATCGAACGCCGAACCAAGGGCAAGCCCACGGCCCTGGAGATCTTCGACAAGGCGATCGCGAACATGAGGCCGGAGGTTGAAGTGCGGTCGCGGCGCGTCGGCGGAGCGAACTATCAGGTTCCGATGAGCGTTCGTCCTCGGCGACGCCAGAGCCTGGCGTTCCGGTGGCTGATCAACGCGGCCCGCAGCGAGAAGGGCAAGCCCATGCACCTTCGTCTGGCGAAGGAGCTGATGGACGCGGCGAACAACGAGGGCAAGGCGGTGCAGACGCGCGAGCAGACCCACCGCATGGCCGACGCGAACAAGGCGTTTGCGCACTTCGCGTGGTGAGAGCGGGATAGGTAACGAAGCATTATCGGCGAGTTTCCGGGGCCGGTAGTCGTGCCGTTCGCGAGGAGCCTGGCCGTTTCGCGGTCGGCATCTGCGCGCACCCGCCGCGTGTTCTGAAGCGGGCGATCAAAGCACATGTCAACCCCCAGGCGATCGCGCATGCTTTCGGCCGCGATTTCCGCTCCCTTACGGTCGCGGCTCGCTTTGGGTGTTTTTTTACACCGCCACGGGGGCGCGGGTCAGGAGGCTCTTGCCGGTGCTGGTGAGGTCATCGCAGGCGCGGGCGATGCGTTTGGCCATGCTCTCCTCGGCGGCTTTGAGGTAGGCGCGGGGGTCGTATTTCTTCTTGTTGCCGATCTCGCCGTCGACCATGAGCACGCCGTCGTAGTTCTTGAACATGTGGTCGACGATGGCGCGGGTGAAGGTGTACTGGGTGTCGGTGTCGACGTTCATCTTGACCACGCCGTAGTGGAGGGTCTGGCGGATCTGTTCCTGCGGGGTGCCGGAGCCGCCGTGGAAGACCAAGTGGAAGAAGGCATCCGGGCCGAAGGCTTTTTTCACGGCGTCCTGGCCCTCTTTGAGGATGTCGGGGCGAAGCTTGACGGCGCCGGGCTTGTAGTGGCCGTGGACGTTGCCGAAGGTGGCGGCGAACATGAACGTGCCATCGACCTTGCTCATGCGGCGGTAGACCTCGACCATGTCCTCGGGGGTGGTGTAGAGCTTGTCGCTTGGGGTGTCGTGGGAGCCGGCCGAGCCGTCCTCCTCTCCGCCGACGACGCCGGCTTCGATCTCAAGCATCATGCCGATCTTCGCAAGGCGCTCGTAGACGGGGATGCTCAGGTCCAGGTTTTCCTTGAGCGGGAGGTTGGAGGCGTCGATCATGTGGCTGTTGAAGAGCGGGGTGCGGCCTGCCTTCACGCGGCGCTCGGACTCCTCGATCATCGGGCCGAGGAAGGATTTAACTTTGTCCGGGGGGCAGTGGTCGGTGTGGAGGGCGACGAGGATGTTGTATCGCTCGGCCACGCGGTGGACGTGTTCGGCGATGCAGATGGCGCCGAGGGCTTCATCCTTGACGTTGATGCCGGAGGCGAAGGCCCCGCCGCCGGTGGAGACCTGGATGATGCCATCGGATTTGCTGTCGGCGAAGCCCTTGAGGGCGGCGTTGGCGGTGACCATGCTGGTGACGTTGATGGCCGGGTAGGCGTAATCGCCCTTCTGGGCGGAATCGAGCATTTCACGGAACTGCGCGGGGGTGGCGACTGGCATGGAGGTGTCCTTGGTTGGAAGTCGGGGTTTGGCGGCCTGCCGCGGGTTGCCGGTGCCTTCGGACCGGGGGTAGGCCTGTGGAGATTATAGCGGAAATCGCACAGGCGCGGCAATTGGGGGGATTGCTTGCTCACGCGCGCGGGTCGCTGGGGAATTGATACGATCGGCGCATGAGTCCAACTTCGACCACGGAGCGATCGGTGACGTTCCCCAGGGGGTTTCGTGCGGGGGGGACGATTTGCGGGATCAAACCATCCGGCCTGCCGGACCTGGCGATCATCGCGGCGGATCGTCCGTGCGCCGCGGCGGGGGTGTTTACGCGAAACCGGTTTCCCGGTGAACCGGTGAAGGTGACGCGGCGGCACGTGCGAAAAGGGACAGCGCGGGCGATCGTGTGCAACAGCGGGGTGTCGAACGTCGCCACGGGCGAGGCAGGGCGGCGAAACGCGCTTGCGATGTGCTCCGAGACGGCCCGGGCGCTGGGGTGCGAGGTGGGTGAGGTGCTGGTGTGTTCGACGGGGGTGATCGGCCGGCCGCTGCCGATGGAGAAGATCGTCCGCGGCATCCGAGCGCTTGCGCCGATGTTGAGCGCTGGGACGGCGGCGGACGCCGCGGCCGCGAAGGCGATCCTGACGACCGACCTTCGTCCCAAGACCGCCTGTGAGACGGTGCGGATCGGTTCGAGCGAGGTACGCCTGGGCGGCATCGCCAAGGGCAGCGGGATGATCGCGCCCAACATGGCGACGATGCTGGTGTTCGTCACGACCGATGCGGCGATCGACGCCCCCCTGCTTCAAAGAGCACTGCGGCACGCGGTGGATCACAGTTTCAACCGGCTGACGGTGGACAGCGACACCAGCACCAGCGACAGCGTGCTGGTGCTGGCGAGCGGCGCGGCGGGGAACCGTCGGATCGACTCGGAAGGAAAGAACTTCGCGGCCTTCCTGGGGGCGCTCACGGAAGTGTGCCGGAAACTGGCTTGGCAGGTGATCCGCGATGGCGAGGGGGTGACGAAGGTGTTCACGGTCAGGGTGAAGAACGCGGCCAGCGGACAAGATGCCGACCGGGCGGGCCGGTCGATCGCCAACAGCCCGCTGGTGAAGACGGCCGTTCACGGGGGAGACCCGAACTGGGGGCGGCTGGTGATGGCCGTGGGCAAGAGCGGTGCGCGGGTGAGGCCGGAGCGTCTATCGATCGCCATCGAGGGGACGACGGTGCTGCGCGGGGGCGAGCCGACGGCGCTGTCGGAGGCCGCGATGAAGAAGCTGGGCGCGGCGATGCGCGGGGAACACCTGATGATCGAGGTCGATCTCGGCCTGGGCGCGGGCGAGGCCGAGTGGTGGGGCTGCGACCTGTCGAAGGAGTATGTGACGATCAACGCCGAATACACGACGTGACGGGGTGACGATCATCGCTCAAAGGGCAGTTGATGCTGGGGGTGGGCCGGAGGATGGGCGGTGAGCCAGGGGGTTCGGCGGCGCTGATGGGTGAGGGTGACGCGGCGGAAGAGGGCGGGGTCTTCGAGGTAGGCTTCTTCGATGCGCCTGCGGCTGTTGCACTGGGCCGAGCGATGCAGGAGGACGATATGGCGCGGCAGCCCTTCGGGGCTTCGCTGGGCGATGCGCTGGGCGGCGAGGAAGGCTTCGCGGTTGGAGAGGTGTCCCTTGCCGCCCATGATGCGCGCTTTGAGGAAGTGGGGGCGGGCGCTGGTGAGCTGAAGCTGCGGATCGTAGTTGGATTCGATCGCCAGGATGTGAACGGCGGCAAAGCGTTCGATGAGCTGATCGGGGACGCGGCCGAGGTCGGTGGCGTAACCGATGCGGGTGTCGTGGGCTTCGAGGAGGAATCCGCAGGTGCCTTTGTGATCGTGGGGAAGCAGGACTGGGGAGACCGCCAGGCCGTGAGGCAGCTCGAAGGGCTGCTCATCGAAGACGCGCAGGAGGTCGGCGGTTTCGAGGGCCCTGCCCGCGGGGTAATTCCGGAGGTGGTACACGTGCCATCGGTGGAGGAACAGGGGGATGCGGTGGGCGAGCATCACGCCGGCCCAGGCGGGTCGGAAGTGGTCCTGATCGAGGTGGGTGACGCAGACGGCCTGGAGGTCTTCGATCGAGAGGCCGATCTGGGCCATGCGGTGGGCGATGGTCCGCGGCGAGAAGCCGGCGTCGATAAGGCACGCGGCTTGTCCATCGTGAACCACCGACGCGTTTCCGCCTGAACCGCTCCCCAGAACGCAGAGGCGTAAAGCGCGAGGCTCAGCTTGGCGGCCCGAAGAGACCGTCCCGCGGGTGGAGCGCCGGCGCGGTTCGGGGGCGGAAGGGGGATCGAGGTCGAAGAGGGTCGGATGGTACGGGGGTGAGTTCACGGCGCGGGTCATGGAACGTCACTGGCCGGTGGCGGGACGGATGCTTATCCTATGTCGCATCGCGGGGCGGGGAAGCGGGCCACGAGGGACTCGAACCAGGAAAGGATACTTTCGCCGTGACCATCAGCACATACTTCCGATTGGCGCTTGTGGGCGGGCTTCTGGCGATCTGCGGTTGCGGCGAGGCGCCGACCTCGACGCAGGGTCGCGTGGCGGTCATTGATCTTCAGCGCGTGGCGACGGCGACGGGGTGGGATGTGAAGATCAATAACGAGATGCGGCGGACGCAGGAGACGCTCAGCCGATCGCTGGGCGAGCTGGGGACCCAGATCGACCAGGAGATCGGGGCGAAGCGCGCGGAGATCGGCGATTCGCCAACCGATGAGCAGCGTGCCGAGTTCTTCCGGTTCCAGCAGGAGGGGCAGCGGAAGTTCGACGAGGCCGATGCGAACGCACAGAACCTGATGCGGCAGAGGAACGCCCAGCTTGTGGGGCAGTTTCGCGAGGAAGTTCGGCCGGTGGCGCGCAAGGCGGGCGAGGCGCTGGGGTTCAAGATTGTGATGGTGCTCAACGACTCGCTCCTGAGCTACGACACGGGTTCGGACATCACGGATGCGGTCATCGCGTCGCTGCTGAGCGCGGGCAAGCGTTATACGGAAGAGCCGATCGCGCCGCCGGGTGGGGCTTCGATTGAGATCCCGGAGGCGCCGGGCACGTCGCAAGCCCCCCCCGATGCGCCGCAAGTTCC
>JBGTFI010000179.1:0-2384 GCA_041747335.1 Phycisphaeraceae bacterium
TCCAATGTCCAAAGTCCAAGACTTCTGTCTTTGACCCCAGACTCCAGACTCAAGACTCAAGACCCCAGACTCAAGACTCCCTTCATGGCGCTCCCACCGGGGTGAACGGCGCCTTGCTGGTCAGCACGAACGCATACCCAAGCGCCACGGCCAGGAGCGTGAGCGCCAGCCCCACCGTGGCCTGGAGACGCTGGGCCTGGGCCGGGGCGTTGTCGTGAGGCTGCTCGCGGAGAATCCAGAAGGTGAGGATCGCGCACGCCCCGGCCGCGGGATCGATCAGCAGAAACAGCGCCGTCACCCAGCGATCCGGATAAGGCAGCACCCACAGCGCCGCCGAAAGCGCCGCCGAGATCAGCCCCAGCCAGGCGCTCGATAGCGCCAGCCCCGGCGCCCAGGCATAAAGCGATTCCCGCACCGGACGCCGCCACATCCACCACAACACCACGGCCACCAGGGCAAGCGAGGCGGAGACTTTGAGGAGGAGGGACATGTGGGAAGAAGAAACGCACAAATGACGAATGCACGAATCAAGCGGGACAGGCCGGACCCGCACAACGGGATATCCTGTGATGCAGCGGCGCATTGTAGGCGATTGCCGGGACGACAGCCGGGCGAGGTGCCAAAGTAGGCGTGACTGACCTGCCCCCCGAAACTGATCCATGTGTTGTGAGAATCCCGACATTCCTCGAGGCCGGCGGTGAGACGAATTGCATGTGGCTACCTGTCTTGGAGGCGACCATGTTCGGCACTCGTGATTGGTGCACCGCATTCTGGGCACTCTTTGCGATTAGCTGCTACGGTGCCTGTGAGATCGTATCCGCAGCTCCGACAATAATCAGTATGCAACTGCGCATCATGCTTCATCCACAATGCTATTAGAGACGATCCCACCAAGCCGATGGGAAAGCCGAACATCAGAGCCCAAATAAGCGCATGCCGAACGTTACTGAAACTGCGATGCAGTGGCGTACCAAACGTGTGAGGCCATGTGAGCACTTTCAGGAGAAGCTTGGTTGCATTGGACAAGGTGCCGGAAAAGCCACTATAAGCTATCAGAGATCCTGTCAGCAGATAGTGAACACCGAAGGTGACGGCCGCGACACAAAGAGATGCGATCACAACGAATGCGAGATCCTTTCTGGTCAACCGCTTGTTCATGCACAATTCTCATGGACGCCAAGTTTCAAGCCAGATGCTCCCCCCACGTCCCCCGAAGTCAAGTCACGCGCACCCACCCCAACCGGTGTTCCTCGTCCCGCATCAAGCGCGATCCCGTGCTGCATTGGCGCATGGTAGCCGACCGGGCGACCACCCGCCGGGCAGAGCGCCACCCTCCCGAAGGGCTGAGATGCAACACACAACTCACTACCCCCGATACACCGCCTCGGTCGTACACGTCTCGTGGACGTGGACTTCGCTCAGCAGCGGCAAGCCGGGCTTGAGACGCTCATACACCCAGCGGGCGAGCATCTCGGCCGTGGGGTTTTCCAGGCCTTCGATGTCGTTGAGGACGTAATGGTCCAGCCGCTCGCGCACAGGTTCGATCGCGGCCTTGATGTCGCCGTAATCCTGGAGGTAGCCCTTCGCGGGATCGACCTCACCCGCCACCACGACATCCACGCGGAACGAGTGCCCGTGCATCCGCCGGCATTTGTGCCCCGGCGGGAAGGTCGGCAGCCAGTGGGCGGCCTCGAAGTCAAAGGTTTTTCGCAGCTCGATGCGCATGGCGGTGCATCATAAAGGACCGGCGGCCGGGATCGAAATCGAAGCACCCTGGTGAGACCGGGGCCGGGGCGTTGGAAACCGCGCGCCGGCCGCTTATGATGCCCCCGCGTCGGACCGCGCCAAGCCCTTTCTCCTGACACGGGGACACATCGCGATGGCAGACCCCTACAGCTCGGACCCCCCGCCCGGAACCCCCGGAAGCCCCGGAACCCCCGGAAGCCCCGGAAGCCCCGGCATGGTTCAATGCGACATCACGGGGAAGTGGGTGCCTGAGGATGAAACCGAGATCCTGCACGGATACCGCGTCTGCGCCGAGGGCAAGGCAGAGCTTCTCGAACACCTTCGCGCCGGCGAAGATCCGGGCGCGCACGAGCTGACTGATCCGGGGTGGGTGACGACCCGCAAGGGGCTGACGACGATGTACGTGGCGACGGTGCTGCTGGTGATCGGCATCATCCTGTTCGTCGCGCTGGTCATGGCCACGACCGTCGGCGGCGCGGGAGCCGGCGCCGGGCTGGGCGCAACGCTGGGGGTGGTGATCGTCGTCGGCCTGGCGTTTCTGGGGCTGGGCATCGCCGTGCTGGTCGGGCAGGCGATGTGCTGCGCGGTGCCCGGAGAATCGGGCGCGAAGGGGCTGGCGATCGGCGCGGTCATCTGCA
>JBGTFI010000180.1:0-2867 GCA_041747335.1 Phycisphaeraceae bacterium
CACCGTGACCGGCGGTGGGGTGGGCGCCGACGTGACGGCCGGGCGGTCCTTGCGCACGTTCCAGATCACCGGCGGCAACCTCGCCGCGGGGGCGACGGTGGGCGCGGGGAGCGGGGACCTGAGCACGTTCACCATCCGTAACGGCGACCTGCTGGGTTCGGTCGCGGCGCCCAACGGGACGATCAACACGCTGAGCGTGCAGGGATCGGACATGGGTCCGCTGGCGTCGGTCGTCGCCGCGGCGATCAACAACCTTCGGATCGACGGCAGCCTCAAGGCGCTGCGCGAGGCTTCGGAGGATCCGGCCGTGCAGACCGCGGCGTTCATCCGCGTTGAGAACGAGCTGCGCAGCGCCACCATCGGCGGAAACACGGAGCTGGGGACGTCGATCATCGCCGGATCGGGCAGCACGCTGAACGTGCGCGGTTATCTCGGCGGGGATGTTGAGTACGGCGCGGGGGATCGGGCGATGAACATCACCGTTGGGCTGGACCTGGGCGCTTCGGCGACGCCGGACCGTCCCGACGCCAGCCGGATGGTCATCGGGGGCGATGCGCGGCTGACGGTCGGGGGGAACGTGGCCACGGGAACGGACAACTGGGTCAAGGGCGCTCTCGACACCGCGCGCATCAGCGGGACGCTCTTCGGCAGCCTCATCAGTTCCGGGGCGGCCGGCGCGTGGACGATCGCGAACGTCGTCGGCGGCGTGCTGGCTTCGGGCTTCGACATGCGTTCGCTGGTGGTGGCCGGGGAGTTCGTCAACGGGTTGCTTCAGGTCGGTGCGGCCCGCGATGACTCCAACGGCGACGGCGTCTTCAGCTTCCTCGAAGGCGCCTCGCGCATGGCGGAGCTGCTGACCTTCAACGTCGGGACGCTGGTCAGCTCCATCGTCGCCGTCGGGGGCGGAGCGCGCAGCGTCATCATCGGCGGGGCAATGACCGACAGCTCGCTCTCCACCGGCATGGTGCTCGACGGTCTGGCGATCGATCGGGTGGTCTCCGGTGTGTTCGATCTTTCGGGCAGCGAAGACCGCGACGCAGCGCGTGAGCGGCCGGATGTTTATCGCGGGAGCATGGCGACGGTGCGTCTGGGCATGATGGAGGGGATGAGCGTTCTTTCGGCGGGTACGGATGCGGGGGAGGACGGCGACTTCGTCGCCCCCTCGATCCTCGGCTCGATGACGGGCGGGGCGAGCAGCATCGATTCGCTGACGGGCGTGATCGGCGCGATGAGCCGCGTCATCACCGATGCGGGGATCGGGCGCGACAGCGCGACTGGCGCGGGCATGCGCACCACGATCACCTATGACGTGGCGGACCTGGCGACGCTCGACGGCGGGGCGGCGCTGAGCGCCCTGGTCGGCACCGCCGCGGCTCGAACGCCCGTGACCTACGATCTCACCGTCAACGGTCAGACAGTCACCGTGACGATCGACATCTCCGGCCGGGGAACGGCGCGCGTCCACGATGCCGATCCGTCCGACGGACGGATCGACGCGATCGTGCTCGTCGACACCGTCCGGGGCGACCGGGTGACGATCTCCGCCTCGGCCGCGGGCGCTTCCATCGAACGCATCTTCACCACCGACAACGCGGAGCTTGGAACGCTGGATCTGTCCGGCGGACGAAACGGCTTTGGCGTGGCCGTTGTGGGCGACGGTAGCGTGGCGCCCGACCTGTGGCTCGACGGCGCGGTCCAGACGCTCACCTTTGACCGGCTGCCCTCTTCGGACTTCTCCGGCCAGGTCGGCGGGGATGTGAACAATTTCTCCATCGGATTGCAGGGTCGCGGCCGCCTGGTGGTCGGCGGGCAGGTGCGCACCTTCAGCGCCGCGGCCAGCACCACCGGGGGCGGAGCCTTCACCACGCTGTTCCCCGCGCTCACCGGTAATGTCACGCAGATCTCCACGAGTTCCAACGGCGTGACCGTCGCCTTCGACGCCACCACCGGGCAGGTCGTCTTCGTGCCGACCCTTCTGGCGGGCCTCAACGACGGCGCGGGCGTGGGAACCGTCGCCGGGAGCGACTTCCGCCTCATCGCCGCCGCCGCGCGCAGCCTGGCCGATGTGTATGACATCGACCTCACCGGCGCCGAGAGCCTGGCCGACGTCATCACCCTCATCAACACGACCACCACCCTGCGCGCCCGCATCAGCGCCGATGGGAGTTCGCTCGAGTTCGTCGACACTTCCTCCTCCGGCGCCGCGTTGGTGACGCGCCTTGAGATTCTCAATAACAGCCAGGGTGTCGGGTTCGCCGCGATGACGCAGACCATGCGCATCGTCCGCAACGACGGTTCGATCGTCGATGTCGCACTCGACGGGTCGCAGGTGCTTACCCTCGGCGACGTGATCCGGGCGGTCGAGCAGGCCGCGGCCGACCTCACCGCGCTCTCCACGCTCAACAGCGGTTCCGGTGTGGCGGTGGGCATCTCCAGCGCGACGCCGCTGAGCGTCCTCAACGACGGCGTGGGCGTCCGCACCGTCTCCGGCCAGCCGGACCTGCGCATCACCCGCCGCAACGGAAGCACCTTCAATGTCGATCTCACCGGCGCGACGACCGTCGGCCAGGTCGTCACCCGCATTCAGCAGGCCGATGTCTTCGGCGACGTTACCGTCCGCGTGAACGCCGCGGGCGACGGCCTGGATATCCTGGACGACACCACGTCGACCGGCTCAATTCTGGCCGTCGAAGCAATCAATAGTTCGAGCGCCGCGGCCGATCTGGGCATCCTCACCACCGATGGCGACGACGACGGCACGCTCACGGGCGCACCGATCACCGGCGCGGGGCTGCCCGATCTGCGCATCACGCGTCTCAACGGATCGACGCTCGACATCGATCTCCACGGCGCGACGACGCTGGGCG
>JBGTFI010000181.1:0-2276 GCA_041747335.1 Phycisphaeraceae bacterium
GGCGGCCGAGACCGCCGCGATCCTGCGGGCCATCTTTCCCGATGAGGCTCGTTTCGCGGTGCATGAACCGCTGCCGGGTGGGCAGGCGTTCGCGGACGAGGGAGCTGCCAATCACACGCGCCTGGCGCGGCGGTTTGGCGAGAAGGGCGTCGAATTGTTCGTCTTTGGAGGATCCGCGATGCGCCCGGATGACGCACTGCCGCGGCGGTTCCCCGCCAGGCACACGCTCGAGGGGTCTCAGGCCGTCGCTCGCCGCCACGGCCTGGATCCCGCGGCGACGCTCTTCGCGAGGCAGCACCCCAATGCGATCGACGCGGGGGTGTTTCACAACGATGTGATCGCGGTGGGCAACGGGAACGTGCTGCTCTGTCATCAACGCGCGTGGGTGGATCAGCCGAAGGTGATCGATGCGCTGCGCCGCATGTACGAAGAGGTCTGTGGCGATGAACTGGTCGTGGTGGAGATCCCGGAGAAGCAAGTGTCGCTGGCCGACGCGGTGGGTTCCTATCTCTTCAACAGCCAGCTCGTCACTTTGCCTGAAGGCAACATGACACTGGTATCCCCATCAGATTGCGAGGATTACCCCGCCGTGCGAGTGGCGATCGAGGCGATGGTCGAGGGGGACAACCCGGTCACACAGGCACGCGCGGTGCATGTTCGGCAGAGCATGTGCAACGGGGGCGGACCGGCGTGTCTGCGGCTGCGCGTGGTGATGACGGAGCGGGAGCTGGCCGCGATGCACCGGGGCGTGGTGATGACCGATGCGCTGCATGAAGCGCTGGTCGTGTGGGTGAAACGCCATTATCGAGAAGCGCTTTCGCCGGAGGATCTGCGCGACCCGATGCTGCTCGCGGAGAGCCGCGCGGCGCTCGACGAGCTGACGGGTTTGCTGGGTTTGGGGGCGTTGTACGGGTTTCAGGAGGCGTGAGGGGGCGACCGATCAGTCTCCGGTCGGGTCGACGAACACGTCGGCATGCGGATCGTAGAATGGTTTGGCCCACTCTCCCTGGAGCGCCCTGGTGACCGTTGCCGCAACTCAGCCCGCCGCGCCGCAGCACATCAGTGAGATTCACTGCATGGAGATCATCGGGGGCAACACGTATGAGCGGCGCGCGCTGGCATCGCCGGGGTTGGACATCTGGGTCGATTCCCGACCGCACCAGGGCGACGACGGCGGGGGGGACATCCATTACTTCTCGATGTGCGGGGCGGGGTACGTCACGCGGCTGGCCCTGGCCGACATCGCCGGTCACGGGCGATCGGCGAGCGACATGGCGGGAACGTTGCGCAAGCTGATGCGCAAGCACATCAACCAACTCGATCAGACGCGGTTTGCGCGGGAGATCAACCGGGAGTTCGGTCAGGCGACCTCGGCCGGGCGCTTCGCCACCGCGGTGCTGGCGACGTACTTCGCGCCGACGGACAACCTGATTGTCGTCAACGCCGGTCACCCGCGACCGCTGTGGTACAGCACGCGGCGGGACGAGTGGCAACTGCTCGATGACAGCGCGCACGACGATGGGGAGTCGATCCGGGAGGAGAAAGCGCGCTATCACTTCAAGGCCGTGGCGAACCTGCCGCTGGGGATCATTGAGCCGACCGACTACTCCCAGTTCGCCGTCAAGCTCGAGCGCGGCGACCTGGTGATCCTGTACACCGATGCGCTGATCGAGGCGTGTGACTCCGCCGGTACGCAACTCGGCGAAGTCGGCCTGCTGGATCGGGCGCGGACAGTACAGGTCACGGAACCGCAGGAGGTGGCTGAGCATCTGCTTCAGGCCGTCGATGCCTGGCGCGGCGGGGTGTCCGCGGCTGACGACCAGACGCTGATTGTCCTGCACCACAACGCCGGCGACCCCCCGAAAATGACCCTCACCCAGGCGATCCGGACGCTCGCGAAGATGATCGGGCTGAGCAGGGTTTGAGCAAGGTGTGGTGTGTAGGGTGTGGGAGCGCGTTTGTCGCGGTTCGGGGCAATAGGTTGGCCGAAGGAACGACTGTCCTTGCGGCGTCGGGTAGACTGTCTGCATCGGAATGCGATGAAAGGAGTTTCCGTGAGGCTTCTTGTGGGCGCGGGTGTGGTGCTGGGGATCGGGGGGGTGATCGCTTTGTCGGCGGCGCTGATCGGCGCGCGGGCGGGGCGCGAAGCCCAGAAGCCCACGGCCGTGCGCATTGAGCAGCCCGAGCGCGGGGAACTGCTGGAACTGGTCAGCGCTCCGGGGGAGGTCGAGCCTCGGAACAAGGTGCAGATCAGCGCCCGCGTCGCCGCCCGCATC